>CANJOG010000017.1 GCA_947475475.1 Acetobacteraceae bacterium | reverse complement strand
GGAAGGCACGGTTGCCTCGGTGCCGCCGCAGGGCGGACGCAAGCATCCGCAGCAGGAATTCCTCCAGGTCGATACGACCAACATCCTGTTTATCTGCGGCGGAGCCTTTTCCGGCCTGGAGCGGATCATTGGCGCGCGCGGCAAGGGCTCGGGAATTGGCTTCGGCGCCGATGTGCGCGGCCCGGATGAGCGTCGCATGGGTGCGATCCTGCGCGAAGTGGAGCCAGAGGATCTGATGAAGTTCGGCCTGATTCCGGAATTCATCGGCCGTCTGCCGGTGGTCGCGACGCTGGAAGATCTCGACGAGGCGGCGCTGATCGAGATTCTCACCAAGCCGAAGAATGCGCTGGTCAAGCAATATGGCCGGCTGTTCGAGATGGAAGGTGTGAAGCTCAGCTTTACCGAGGAGGCACTGCGCTCGGTTGCCACGCGCGCGATTGCACGTCGTACCGGCGCGCGCGGCCTGCGCTCGATCATGGAAGCGATTCTGCTCACCACCATGTACGATCTGCCTGGCCTGGATTCGGTCGAGGAAGTGGTGATCAATAGCGAAGTCGCCGAAGGGCGGGCCAATCCGCTCTACACCTATGGGAAAGAGCGTGCCGAGGGGGCGTGAGCCACCCTCTGCGCGTGCCCGTGTGATCGGTTCCCCTTGTGCTTGGTTCATCGACTGCCGATATGCGATGAGCCGGACATTTTCCGGTTAAGGCCATGGGCCGTGCCGCTAACGTGATGGGGGCTGATCAAGCCAATCCATCACCCAGGGCGGCCCAGGTGTCTGACTGTCCATCAGGAGGTCTCTGAATGTCGGAATCCGACCGGTCCGAGAAGGACCAGCCCACCACTCCCCCCAAGACGGGCCCGCTCACCGCAGGCGATTTGCTGCCGGTTCTGCCGCTGCGCGATATCGTCGTCTTCCCGCACATGATCGTGCCGCTGTTTGTCGGCCGCGAGAAGTCCGTGCGCGCGCTGGAAGCGGTGATGAAGGATGACAAGCAGATCCTGCTCGTCGCCCAGAAGAATGCCGCGCAGGACGATCCGTCGTCGGAGGATATCTATCGCGTTGGCACCGTCTCCACGATCCTGCAACTGCTCAAGCTCCCCGATGGCACGGTTAAGGTGCTGGTCGAGGGAAGCCGCCGCGCCAAGATCACCGGTTTCAAGGAAACCGACAGCCATTTCGAAGCCTATGTCGAGCCGATGCCCGATCTGGGCGGCGAGGCGAAGGAACTCGAGGCGCTGGGCCGCTCGGTGGTCTCGCAATTCGAGCAGTACATCAAGCTGAACAAGAAGATCGCGCCTGAGGTGCTGGTCTCGCTCAATCAGATCGATGAGCCGAGCAAGCTGGCCGATACGGTGGCGAGCCATCTCAATCTGAAGATCGCTGAGAAGCAGGAATTGCTCGAAGCCGGCAAAATTGGCGAGCGGCTGGAGCGCGTGTTCGGACATATGGAGTCCGAAATCGGCGTACTGCAGGTGGAAAAGCGCATCCGCAACCGCGTGAAGCGGCAGATGGAGAAGACCCAGCGCGAGTACTATCTTAACGAGCAGCTTAAGGCGATCCAGAAGGAGCTTGGCGAGGGCGAGGACGGCAAGGACGAATCGGCTGAACTCGAAGACCGCATCAAGAAGACCAAGCTGTCGAAGGAAGCGCGCGACAAGGCCATGGCGGAGCTGAAGAAGCTTCGCACCATGAGCCCGATGAGCGCCGAAGCGACGGTGGTGCGCAATTACCTCGACTGGATGCTGTCCATCCCCTGGAAGAAGCGCACCAAGGTCCGCAATGACGTCGATGCCGCCGAGAAGGTGCTCGAAGCCGATCATTATGGCCTGGAGAAGGTCAAGGAGCGGATTCTCGAATATCTCGCGGTGCAGTCGCGCTCGAACAAGATCCGCGGCCCGATTCTCTGCCTGGTCGGCCCGCCGGGCGTGGGCAAGACCTCGCTCGGCAAATCGATCGCCAAGGCGACTGGGCGTAATTTCGTCCGCATGTCGCTCGGCGGCGTGCGCGACGAGGCTGAGATTCGTGGTCACAGGCGTACCTATATCGGCTCCATGCCGGGCAAGGTCGTCCAAGGCATGAAGAAGGCGAAGTCGTCGAACCCGCTCTTCCTGCTCGATGAGATCGACAAACTGGGCGCTGACTGGCGCGGCGATCCGTCCTCCGCGCTGCTGGAGGTGCTTGACCCCGAGCAGAACGCAACCTTTGCCGATCACTATCTGGAAGTGGATTATGACCTCTCGGATGTGATGTTCGTGACCACGGCGAACAGCCTGCGTATGCCGCAGCCGTTGCTCGACCGCATGGAGATCATCCGCATCCCTGGATACACCGAGGATGAGAAGGTCCAGATCGCCAAGCGTCACCTCGTGTCCAAGCAGACCGAGGCGCATAGCCTGAAGAAGGACGAATGGTCGATCACTGACGAGGCGCTGCTCGATCTGATCCGCTATTACACGCGTGAGGCCGGCGTTCGTAACCTTGAGCGTGAGATCGCCAATCTGGCCCGCAAGGCGGTGAAGGAGATCGTCACCAAAAAGGCCAAAAAGGTCGCAATCACCCGCAAGAATGTCGAGAAATACGCCGGCGTGCGGCGCTTCCATTACGGCGAGGCCGAGTCGGAAGACATGGTCGGTGTCGTGACGGGGCTGGCCTGGACCGAGGTGGGCGGCGAGATCCTGACGATTGAAAGCGTCATGCTGCCTGGCAAGGGCTCGGTGAAGAGCACAGGCAAGCTCGGCGATGTGATGCAGGAGAGCGTCTCGGCGGCACTCAGCTACGTGCGCAGCCGCTCGCAGAGTTTCGGCATCAAGCCGACGTTGTTCGAAAAGCGCGACATCCACGTGCACGTGCCCGAGGGGGCGACTCCTAAGGACGGCCCGTCGGCGGGTATTGCGATGGCGACCTCGATTGTCAGCGTGTTGACCGGCATTCCGATTCGCCGCGATGTGGCGATGACGGGCGAGATCACGCTGCGCGGCCGTGTGCTGCCGATCGGCGGATTGAAGGAGAAGCTGCTTGCAGCACTCCGGGCTGGCATCACCACGGTGTTCATCCCGAAGGAAAACGAGAAGGACCTCGCGGATATTCCCGATAATGTGAAGAAGAACCTCACATTGGTTCCGGTGGCGCATGTCGATGAGGTGATCGCGCGCGCTCTGGTCCGCAAGCCGGAGGCGATTATCTGGGAGGAACCGGAAGAAGCGGTTGCTCCAAAGGCAAAGCCGGAAGAGTCAGCATCTCTGCCGCATTGATATCCGACTTTGTTGCGTAACGAGGGGGCGCGCCCAACCAGGGCGCGCCTCTTGCGTTATGGTGATGAAATCGGTGGATAAGCGCGGGTTTCGGGGTTTTTGCCGGGACTCCCGGTTGACGCCCCGAAATGCACGCCTCTAGTGTCGCGCCCTCAGGCGTTCAGGGGAGCGCCCCGCCACTGGGCGATTAGGCGCGCCCGTAACGGCTATAACAAGATCAAGGACTCAGCATGAACAAGATGGACCTCATTGCCGCTGTCGCGGAGCAGACCGACCTGCCGCGCGCCAAGGCGACCGAAGTTGTCGATGCCGTCTTCGGCGCGATCGAAGGCGCCCTGAAGGACAACAAGGAAGTCCGCCTGGTTGGCTTCGGCACCTTCTCCAACGCGACCCGCAAGGCGTCCAAGGGCCGCAATCCGCGCACCGGCGAGGAGATCGATATCCCGGCCTCCAATTCCGTCCGCTTCAAGCCCGGCAAGGGCCTGAAGGACGCGGTGAACTAAGCTGCGGAGTCGCGCAGTATCTGAACAGGGCCGCCTTCGGGCGGCCCTTTCTTTTTGTGGCGCGACCTGAGATCGGGGACGGGCTTTGATTTCAGGCGCGCACAGGGCTAATGCAGGGGCGCGCGCGCGTCCCATGTGGATGCGCCCGGCATGGATGAGGGCGGTTAGCTCAGCGGTAGAGCGTCTCGTTTACACCGAGAGGGTCGGCGGTTCGAAACCGTCACCGCCCACCATGCACCGCCCCTGGCTTGGCGCCCCATGCGGACGCCCGCAGACAGGGCATCTGGTCAAGCCGAAATGAGAATTACCTGATATCGCGAAACCTGCGCCCATGCGGCTTGACGGCGGGACCGTCAGGTCATAGATCACCGGCCTGCCGCTGCGGGTGTAGCTCAGTTGGTTAGAGCGCCGGCCTGTCACGCCGGAGGTCGCGGGTTCGAGCCCCGTCACTCGCGCCAGCAGCGTCAGATTTCTCTCCCATATTTTGGTGACTGAAAACGTTACTGGGCGCTGCGGTGCAGCGGTCGTGCGCGTCCGTTGGCGTGAGGCGCGATCGGGCGTCCGGCTGGACGCTGCCATGATGAAAATCCCGTCATTTCCAGTGGCTGCGCCCTATGGCGAAGCGTGGCGGATGGGGCTAATGTTGCGCCGCCGCGCGGCAGGAAATTTCCGCGCTGTAACGGGACCGAACATGCAGAATCTTCTCGCCGACTACTTCCCCATCCTGGTGTTCCTGGGCATCGCGGGTGGCATTGCCGTTGCCATGGTGGGCGGCTCGCTGCTCGCCGCGCGTCAGAAGCCCTATGCTGAGAAACTCTCCGCCTATGAATGCGGTTTCGCGCCGTTCGATGATGCGCGTCGCCGGTTCGATGTGCGGTTCTACCTGGTCGCCATCCTGTTCATCATCTTCGACCTCGAAGTGGCCTTCCTGTTCCCCTGGGCGGTGTCGCTCGCCAATATCGGGCTGTTCGGTTTCCTCTCCATGATGGGCTTCCTGGCCGTGCTGACGGTGGGCTTCATCTACGAGTGGAACAAGGGCGCCCTGGACTGGGAATAGGGTAGGGCAGGAGCGCGCGGCATGAACCAGACCACCGACATCGCCTGGAACCGCCAGGCGCTGGCCCCCGGCGCCGAGCAGGACGCCGTGATCGCCAACATTACCGGCGAAATGGAAGACAAGGGCTTCGTCGTCGCCCAGCTCGACAAGCTGGTGAACTGGGCGCGTACGGGCAGCCTCTGGCCGATGACCTTCGGTCTTGCCTGCTGCGCCGTGGAAATGATCCACGCCTATATGCCGCGCTACGATCTCGACCGGTTCGGCATTATCCCGCGCGCCTCACCGCGCCAGAGCGATGTGATGATCGTCGCCGGCACGCTGACCAACAAGATGGCCCCGGCTTTGCGCAAGGTCTATGACCAGATGCCGGAGCCGCGCTGGGTAATCTCCATGGGCAGCTGCGCCAATGGCGGCGGCTATTACCATTATTCCTATTCGGTGGTGCGCGGCTGCGATCGCGTGGTACCGGTGGATATCTATGTGCCGGGATGTCCGCCCACGGCGGAAGCGCTGGTGTACGGCATCATGCAGTTGCAGAAGAAAATCCGGCGCACAGGGACCATCCTCCGTGGCTGAGACCGAAATGGCAGACGTGACGACAGCCGGGGTGGAAGCTCCTGTCGAGACCAAGGCCGAAGCACTGGCGCGTGAGGCAGGCAGCCTTGCCGGCGTGTCGCGCGCAGTGCTCGAACATGGCCAAGTGGTGGTTGAGGTTGCCCTCGATCATCTGCTGCCGGTGATGCAGGCGCTGCGCGACGATACGCGCTTCGCGTTTGAGCAGCTCATGGATCTTGCTGGCGTGGACTGGCCGGAACGCAATCCGCGTTTTGAAGTGGTCTATAATCTGCTCTCCGTCTCGCTGAACCAGCGCATCCGCGTGGTGGTCCGCACCGATGAGGCGATCCCGGTTCCCTCCGTCGTCGGCATCTGGCCGGTGGTGACCTGGTGGGAGCGCGAGTGCTGGGATCTGTTCGGCATTTCCTTCTCTGGCCAGCCGGATCTGCGCCGCATCTTGACGGATTACGGTTTCGAGGGGCATCCGCTGCGCAAGGACTTCCCGCTGACCGGCTATTACGAAGTCCGCTATGACGACGAGCGCAAGGCGGTGGTCTATGAGCCGGTGTCGCTGCGTCAGGATTTCCGCAATTTCGATTTCCTCTCGCCCTGGGAAGCCATGACCACGCTGCCCGGTGACGAGAAGGCGCGTGAAGGCCGGAAGGGCTGAGGGGCGCGACATGAACGACATCGCAGCTGAATCGGCTCAGGGCGTGACCCAGAACCGCACGATCGAGATCGACAGCCATTCGATCAATTTCGGACCGCAGCATCCGGCCGCGCACGGTGTGCTGCGCCTGATCCTTGAGATGGACGGCGAAATTGTCGAGCGCGCCGATCCGCATATCGGCCTGCTGCATCGCGGCACCGAAAAGCTCATCGAGTACAAGAGCTACATTCAGGCGCTGCCGTATTTCGATCGTCTCGATTACGTCTCGCCGATGTGCCAGGAGCATGCGTTCGCCCTGGCGACGGAAAAACTGCTCGGCATCACCGTGCCGGACCGCGCGCAATGGATCCGCGTGCTGTTTTCCGAAATCACACGTATTCTCAACCATCTTCTCAACGTCACCACCTATGCGCTGGACGTTGGCGCGCTCACGCCGAGCCTCTGGGGCTTTGAGGAGCGCGAGAAGCTGATGGAATTCCATGAGGCGGTGTCGGGCGCGCGCCTGCATGCCAATTACTTCCGTCCGGGCGGCGTGGCGAAGGATCTGCCCGCCGGCCTGACTGACCGGATTGGCGAATGGGCGGATGGCTTCCCGAAATTCCTCGACGATCTCGAAGGATTGCTGACCAATAACCGCATCTGGAAGCAGCGCACCGTCGATATCGGCGTGATGTCGCCGGAAGCGGCACTTGCCTGGGGCTTTTCCGGCCCCTGCATTCGCGCCTCGGGCATTCCCTGGGATTTGCGCCGCAGCCAGCCCTACGAGAAATACGCCGAAGTTGATTTCGACATTCCCGTTGGCCGCAACGGTGATTGCTATGATCGCTACCTCGTCCGTATCGCTGAGATGCGGCAGAGCCTGCGCATCATCACGCAGTCGATTGCCAAGTTGCCGCCGGGCCCGGTGAAGGTCGCCGATCACAAGATCACGCCGCCGAGCCGCACCGAGATGAAGCGGTCGATGGAGGCGCTGATCCATCACTTCAAGCTCTATACTGAAGGCTTCCACGTTCCCGCCGGTGCGACCTATACGGCGGTCGAGGCGCCGAAGGGTGAGTTCGGCGTCTATCTGGTCGCCGATGGCACTAACCGTCCCTATCGCTGCAAGATCCGCGCGACCGGCTTTGCATTTCTGCAGGCGCTGGAAGTGATGTCCAAGCGGCACATGCTGGCCGATGCGGTCGCGATCATCGGATCGCTCGACATCGTGTTCGGCGAGATCGACAGGTAAGAGAATGGCCGATTCCAGCGCACATGACGCGGGCGAGGCGCAACCCACCTCGTTCAGCTTCGATGATGAGAGCAACGCCGAGATTGCCGTCATTGTTGCGAAATATCCTGCCGGCAAGCAGGCAAGCGGTGTGATTCCGCTGCTCTATGTCGTGCAGAAGCAGATGAAGCGGCAGACGGGCAGCGCCTGGGTGCCGCGCGTCGCAATGGACGAAATTGGCCGCGTGCTCGATATGCCGCCGATCCGTGTCTATGAGGTGGCGACGTTCTATCTGATGTTCAATACCAAGCCGGTCGGCACTTTTCATTTGCAGGTCTGCACAACGACGCCGTGCTGGCTGCGTGGGTCCGATGACGTGGTGGCGGCGTGCAAGTCCGAGACCGGCATTACGGGTTTTGGCGAGACCAGCGCGGACGGTGTCTTCACCATGACCGAGGTGGAATGTCTCGGCGCCTGTGTGAATGCGCCGATCCTGCAAGTTGATGATGATTTCTACGAGGATATGGACGCCGAGAGCACGAAGACGCTGCTGGCGGCGTTGCGCCGTGGCGAGCGGCCCAAGCCGGGTTCGGTGATCGGGCGGCAGACGTCGGCGCCGGTCGGTGGGCCGGCCACGCTCACAAATATCGGTTCCAACACGCAGGGCGGGGACTGAGGCGATGCTGACTGACAAGGATCGCATCTTCACCAATCTCTACGGCATGCATGATGCCGGCCTGGCCGGCGCGCGCGCGCGCGGTGACTGGGACGGCACGGCGGCCATTCTCGCCCGCGGGCGCGATGCCATCATCGATGAGATGAAAGCCTCCGGCCTGCGTGGCCGTGGCGGCGCCGGCTTCCCGACCGGGCTGAAATGGTCGTTCATGCCGAAAGATATCGGCGAGCGGCCGCATTACCTCGTGGTCAATGCCGATGAATCCGAGCCTGGTACCTGCAAGGATCGCGACATCATCCGCCACGATCCGCACAAGCTGATCGAAGGCTGCCTGATCGCCTCCTTCGCGATGGGTGCGCATGCTTGCTACATCTACATCCGTGGTGAATTCGCCAATGAGGCCAAGCGCCTCCAGGCCGCCGTGGATGAGGCTTACGCGGCCGGGCTGATCGGGAAGAACGCTTCCGGCAGCGGCTGGGATTTCGATCTCTATGTGCATCGCGGCGCCGGCGCCTATATTTGCGGCGAAGAAACCGCATTGATCGAAAGCCTCGAAGGCAAGAAGGGCATGCCGCGCCTGAAGCCGCCTTTCCCGGCGGCGGTGGGTCTGTATGGCTGCCCGACCACGGTGAATAACGTCGAGAGCATCGCGGTGGCGCCGACTATTCTGCGTCGCGGCGCCTCGTGGTTCTCCGGCCTGGGCCGCCCGAATAATGCCGGCACCAAGCTGTTCTGCATCTCCGGGCATGTGAACAAGCCCTGCAATGTGGAAGAGGAACTTGGCATTCCGCTGCGCGAACTGATCGAAAAGCATGCCGGCGGCGTGCGTGGCGGCTGGGATAATCTGCTGGCGGTCATTCCCGGCGGCTCCTCGGTGCCGATGCTGCCCAAGGTGATTTGCGACGATGTGCTGATGGATTTCGACAGCCTGCGCGCGCAACGCTCGGGCCTGGGTACGGCGGCGGTGATCGTGATGGACAAATCCACCGATCTGATCAAGGCAATTGCCCGCCTCAGCCAGTTCTACAAGCATGAGAGCTGCGGCCAGTGCACG
This sequence comes from Acetobacteraceae bacterium, assembly GCA_947475475.1. Lineage (GTDB taxonomy): Bacteria > Pseudomonadota > Alphaproteobacteria > Acetobacterales > Acetobacteraceae > CANJOG01. Next base: position 4,539 of record CANJOG010000017.1, on the reverse strand, counting down.
CCCTGCCGCGAAGGCACGGGATGGATGATGCGGATGATGAACCGCATGGTCGCCGGCCGCGCGGAACTTGCCGAGATCGACCTGCTGGAGCGGGTGACGAAGCAGGTTGAAGGCCACACGATCTGCGCGCTCGGCGATGCGGCGGCCTGGCCGATCCAGGGCCTGATCCGGCATTTCCGTCCGCTGATGGAAGAGCGCATCGCGGCACATAAATCGCGCGGCGTCGCGATGGCGGCGGAGTAGGGGCGATGGTGAAAGTTGTCGTTGACGGCATCGAGGTTGACGTCCCGCCGGGGAGCAATGTGTTGCAGGCCTGCGAGGCCGCCGGCAAGGAAGTGCCGCGTTTCTGCTACCATGAGCGCCTGTCGGTCGCCGGCAATTGCCGCATGTGCCTCGTCGAAATCGAGAAGGCGCCGCCGAAGCCGTTCGCTTCCTGCGCCTATCCGGTCAACGAAGGCATGGTCGTGCATACCGACACCAAGATGGTGCGCGATGCCCGCCGTGGCGTGATGGAATTCCTGCTCATCAACCATCCGCTCGACTGCCCGATCTGCGATCAGGGCGGTGAATGCGATTTGCAGGACCAGGCGGTCGGCTATGGCTCCGATGTCTCGCGCTACGAAGAGAATAAGCGCGCGGTGAAGGACAAGTATCTCGGCCCGCTGGTCAAGACTGTCATGACGCGCTGCATCCATTGCACGCGTTGCATCCGCTTCTCTGCCGAGATTGCCGGCACCTCGGAGATGGGGGCGACGGCGCGCGGTGAAACGATGGAAGTCGGCACCTATGTCGAGAAGGCGCTGACGTCCGAGCTTTCCGGCAATTTGATCGATATCTGCCCGGTCGGCGCGCTGACCTCGAAGCCCTACGCGTTCGTGGCGCGGCCCTGGGAGTTGAAAAAGACCGACAGCATCGACGTGTTTGACGCGCTGGGTGCGAATATCCGCATCGATGCGCGCGGCCCGGAAGTGCTGCGCGTGCTGCCGCGTGTCAATGACGACGTGAATGAGGAATGGCTGGGCGACAAGTCGCGCTTTGCCATTGATGGTCTCAAGCGCCGCCGCCTGGATACGCCCTGGGTGCGCCGCAATGGCAAACTCGAAAAGGCGAGTTGGGCCGATGCCTTCGGCGCCATTGCCGAGAAGCTGCATGGTCTGCCGGGCGAGAAAATTGGCGCCGTGGTCGGCGATCTTGTAGATGCTGAAGCTATTCTCGCGCTGAAGGATCTGATGGGCGCGCTGGGCTCGGAAAATCTCGATTGCCGCCAGGATGGCGCGCAGGTGGACCGCTCGCGCCGTGACTTCTACTGCTTCAATTCCGGTGTCGTGGGCATCGAGGAAGCCGATGCGCTGCTGATCATCGGTTCCAATCCGCGCCGCGAATCGCCGGTGCTGAATGCGCGCATCAAGAAGCGCGCGAATCTCGGCGGCTTCCCGGTTGCCGCGATCGGGGCGACTGCTGACCTGACCTATCCCTGCACCTGGATCGGCATTGGGCCTGAGACGTTGACGTCGCTGCGCACCGGGTCGAATGCCTTTGCCGACGTGCTGAAGAACGCCAAGAAGCCGATGATCATTCTTGGTTCCTCGGCGCTTGCGCGTGACGACGGCGCCGCGGTGCTGGCCGCGGCCTGGGCGCTCGCCGCCTCGGTCGGCGCGCTGTCGCAAGAGTGGCACGGCTTCAACGTGCTGCAACAGGCCGCATCGCGTGTTGGCGCGCTCGATCTCGGGTTTGTGCCTGGGGCGAATGGCAAGGGCCTGGGGCAGATGCTGGGTGGCGAGGTCGATCTGCTCTGGCTGCTCGGCGCCGATGAGCTCGACACGGCGAAGATCGGGGCCTCAACCTTCGTGGTCTATCAGGGCCATCATGGCGACCGTGGCGCTGCCCGCGCCGATGTGATCCTGCCGGGTGCTGCCTATACCGAGAAGAACGCGACTTATGTGAATACCGAGGGCAGGGCGCAGCGTGGCTTTGCCGCGATTTTCCCGCCGGGTGAGGCACGGGTGGACTGGCGCATTCTGCGTGCCTTCTCCGAACAGATCGGCCGCACGCTCCCCTATAACGATCTGGACCAGCTCCGCGCGCATCTGGAAGCCGCCCACCCGGCTTTTGGCCGCATCGATGCCGCGCCGCGCTTTGGCTGCTCCGATCTGACTGGTCCGTCCGGCAATCCGGATGCGGTCAGCGCCGTGAAGTTTGCCGCGACCGTGGCGAATTACTACCAGACCGACCCGATCAGCCGGGCGAGTGCGACCATGCAAGCCTGCACGGACACTTACGTCCGGCCGGTCGCGCAGGCAGCCGAGTAAGGGGCGGGGACACGACGATGAACGCCTTCCTCCATCTCGAATTCTGGCACACCGGCCTCGGCATCTTGATCGCGACTGTGGTCAAGGCGCTCGCCATTCTCGGCCCGCTGCTGATCCTGGTGGCCTATCTGACCTATGCCGAGCGCAAGGTTATGGCCGCAATGCAGATGCGCAGGGGCCCGAACGTGGTGGGTCCCTTTGGCCTGTTCCAGCCCTTCGCTGACGCCATTAAGATGCTGATGAAGGAGACGATCATCCCGTCCGGGGCAAATCGTTTCCTGTTCATGCTCGCGCCGATGCTGACCTTTGGCCTGGCCATGATCGCCTGGGCGGTGATCCCGGTCGATGACGGCTGGGCGATCGCCGATATCAATGTCGGTGTGCTCTATCTCTTCGCGATCAGCTCGCTCGGCGTCTATGGCGTCATCATTGCAGGCTGGGCGTCGAATTCGAAATACGCCTTTCTCGGCGCGTTGCGCTCGGCGGCCCAGATGGTCAGTTACGAAGTCTCCATGGGCTTCGTCATGGTGGCCGTGCTGGTCTGCGTGGGCAGTCTCAATCTCAATGACATCGTGCTGGCGCAGAAGAATATCTGGTTCTGCATCCCGCTCTTCCCGATGTTCATCATCTTCTTCATCTCCGCGCTCGCTGAGACCAACCGCGCGCCGTTCGATCTGGCGGAAGGCGAGAGTGAGATCGTTGCCGGCTTCTTCGTGGAATACAGCTCGCTCTCCTTCGGCCTGTTCTTCCTCGGCGAATACGCCAACATGATCTTGATGAGCAGCCTGACGACCATCCTGTTCCTGGGTGGCTGGCTGCCGCCTTTCGGCATCGAGCCCTTCACCTGGATCCCCGGTGTGTTCTGGTTCCTCGCCAAGGTCTTCGCGGTGCTGTTCTGCTTCCTCTGGGTCCGCGCCACCTTCCCGCGTTATCGTTATGACCAGCTGATGCGCCTTGGCTGGAAGGTCTTCCTGCCGCTGTCGATGCTGTGGCTGGTGATCACCTCGGGCGCGCTCATGCTCTTCGGATGGCTCCCCAATGCGTCGTAATTCTTTGTTTAGCGCGCAGCCGCCACGCCAATCCTGCGCGCGTGGCTCCGGCCAAGCGGCCTCCGCCACCACCCATTTCGCGCCGACAGGAGCCTGATCATGGCATTCCTTGACCGCACCGCGCGCAGCCTGCTGCTCAGCGAGCTCGTCTCCGGGCTCGGCCTGACGCTGCGCGCCTTCTTCAAGCCGAAGGTGACGATCAACTACCCCTATGAGAAGGGGCCGATCAGCCCGCGCTTCAAGGGCGAGCACGCGCTGCGCCGTTACCCGAATGGCGAAGAGCGTTGCATTGCCTGCAAGCTTTGCGAGGCGGTGTGCCCGGCCCAGGCCATCACCATCGAGGCCGAGCCGCGCGATGACGGCTCACGCCGTACCACACGCTACGACATCGACATGACGAAATGCATCTATTGCGGGCTGTGCGAGGAAGCCTGCCCGGTGGACGCGATCGTCGAGGGTCCGAATTTCGAATTCGCCACCGAGACGCGTGAGGAGCTGTTCTACAACAAGGACAAGCTGCTCGCGAATGGTGACCGTTGGGAGCCGGAAATCGCGCGCCGGCTCGAACTCGATGCGCCGTATCGTTGAGGGCATGAACGCATGATCGCCGCTCTCGCCTTCTATGTTTTCGCCGCCGTGCTGCTGGCCTCCGCCGTGATGGTGGTGACGTCGCGCAACCCGGTGCATTCCGTGTTGTTCCTGATCCTGGCCTTCTTCAATGCCTCCGGCCTGTTCCTGCTGGCCGGTGCCGAGTTCCTGGCGATGATCCTGGTCATCGTCTATGTCGGCGCCGTCGCGGTGCTGTTCCTGTTCGTCGTCATGATGCTGGATGTGAACTTCATCCAGCTGCGCGAGGGATTTCAGAAATACGCGCCGGTCGGCGCGGTGGTCGGCCTGGTGCTGTTCGCCGAGCTGATCTTCGCGCTCGGCTCCTGGCAGTCCTCCGCAATGTCCGCCTCGTTGCTGGCATCGCGCACGCCGGGCGGGATTTCCAATACCGCTGCACTCGGGCGGCTGATCTATACGGAGTACATCTTTCTGTTCCAGGCATCGGGCCTGGTGCTGCTGGTCGCCATGATCGGCGCCATCGTGCTGACGCTGCGTGATCGCCAGACCTCGCGGCATCAGAGCATCGCCGCCCAGGTCGCGCGCAATCCGGGCAATACGCTGGAACTCGTCTC
>CANJOG010000016.1 GCA_947475475.1 Acetobacteraceae bacterium | reverse complement strand
AGCTTGTCGCGCTGGGCGTGAAGCCAGCCGACCGCGTGGCGCTCGTGGCTGAGACCGGTCCCGATTTCGCAGCCATTTTCTGCGGCGCGATGTACGCGGGCGCCTGGCCGGTCCCCCTGCCCTTGCCCACCAGCTTCGGCGGCAAGGAAAACTACATCGAACAGCTCGCGGTTCAGCTCGGCAGCTCGGACCCGTTGATGCTGATCTACCCCGACGAAATCGCGGAGATGGCGGCGGCCGCTGCCGCGCGTCAGGGTTGCAAGGGCATTTCGTGGAGTGAATTCCACGCAGGTACGGCCGCAGATACTGCGCTGCCCACGCCCGATCCCGACGCGATCAGCTATCTCCAGTATTCCAGCGGATCGACCCGCTTCCCGCACGGCGTGGCAGTCACCCATCGCGCGCTGCTCGCCAACCTTGCCGGGCATTCGCACGGCATGAGCATCGCCGATCCCGACCGCGCCGTATCGTGGTTGCCTTGGTATCATGACATGGGGCTGGTCGGCTGCTTCCTCTCGCCGATCGCCAACGGCGTGTCGGTCGATTACATCAAGACCGAGGATTTCGCCCGTCGTCCGCTGGCTTGGCTCGACATGATCAGCCGCAATCCGGGCACGACGCTGTCGTACTCGCCGACGTTCGGCTACGATATCTGTGCGCGCCGCATCTCCAGCCAGACCAATGTCTCGGACCGCTTGGACCTGTCGCGCTGGCGCGTGGCTGGCAACGGTGCGGACATGATCCGTCCCGACGTCATGCAGAACTTCGTCAATGCCTTTGCCGGAGCAGGCTTCCGCGCCGATGCCTTCCTGCCGAGCTACGGCCTGGCCGAAGCCACACTGGGTGTCACGATCATGCCCCCGGGCGAAGGCATCCGCGTCGAACTGGTCGCTGAAGAACGCCTGTCGGGCACGCCGCGCGATCTGTCACGCCCGGCCCGCTACCGCGCAATGGTCAACTGCGGCGTGCCGGTGCTCGGCATGGAACTCGCGATCCGGGGCGAGGCGGGCAACGACCTGCCGCACCACCATATCGGCAAGGTGTGGTGCAAGGGCTCGTCGGTCATGCATTCCTACTTCCGCGACCCTGAATCGACCGCAGCCTGCATGGTCGATGGCTGGCTCGACACCGGCGACATGGGCTACGTGGACGAGAACGGGTATCTGTTCATCGTCGGCCGCGCCAAGGACATGATCATCATCAACGGCAAGAACCACTGGCCGCAGGACATCGAATGGGCGGTGGAACAGCTTCCGGGGTTCCATCAGGGCGATATCGCCGCATTCTCCGTCGAGACCGAAAGCGGCGAGGAAGCCCCCGCCGTGCTGGTCCACTGTCGCGTCACCGACCCGGTCGAGCGGGTGAAGCTGCGCGACCAGATCCGCGACAAGGTGCGGTCGATCACCGGCATGAACTGCGTCGTCGAACTCGTGCCGCCGCGTACCCTGCCGCGCACGAGCTCGGGCAAGCTCAGCCGCGCCAAGGCCAAAAAGCAATACCTGACCGGCGAGATCGCGCCCTACCAGCTGGCTGCCTGACATTCCGTTTCAGCATTGATCGCGCTGTTAAAAGCTTGACGATTTGTTAAGCTTCCGGTTTCCTGCACAAGGGAAACGGGGAGAGATCAGATGGCAACGGCAAACCTGCCGGGCGACGGAGCACCACAGGAGCTTTCAGGAGTCGTGGTCGGCTGGCGGCACCGCACATTTGCGCGCAACATCCACCTGACGGTCCAATCAAGCAGCAAGTCGAGCCCCAAGCCCGAAGCCGTGGACACCCACCATCTGCTAATGACCCGCAGTCAGGCAATGCTGCTCGCGAATTACCTGATGCGCCTGACCGGTCAGGAGCCTGTCGTCCCGCACCCCCGCAGCCTGTGGCAAAGGTTGTTTGGATAAGCGCGTTGCGCGGCACGAAATTTCCGCGCGGGCTTCCCTAATCGCGCGATTAAGGCCAGTCTGCCCTGAGAGACTCCATGAACAGGAGCGGGGGAGAGGGCATGACACCTACCACTAGCCGCTTGGCTTTGGCCTGCGCCGCCGTCGCGCTGTTGCCGCAAGTCGCAATGGCCGATGCGCCGACAGATGCAACGCGGCGTGCCAATACGTCCGCGCTTGCCGAACTTCCCATGGCCGACCGCCAGGATTTCGACTTCGCCTCGCGCGGATTCATCGCGACGCGCAAGGACCCGATCATCCGCGATGCGGCGGGCAAGCCGGTATGGGACACGACCGCGCTCGCCTTTGCCAAGGGCGACGCGCCTGCCACCGTCAATCCCAGCTTGTGGCGCCATGCGCAAGTGCTGGGCAAGGCGGGCCTGTTCAAGGTGACCGACCGGATCTGGCAGGTGCGCGGGTTCGATGTTGCCAACATCACTTTCGTGCGCGGCGACAAGGGCTGGATCGTGATCGACCCGCTGACCGCGACCGAAACCGCAGCTGCCGCCTATGAACTGATCTCGGAAAACGTCGCCAAGCTGCCGGTCAGCGCGATGATCTACAGCCACAGCCACGTCGATCACTTCGGCGGCGCGGGCGCTTTTTCTGCCGCGCTGCTCACGGATGCGCCGATCCTCGCGCCGCAGGGCTTCACCCGCGCAGCCGTCAGCGAAAACGTGATTGCAGGACCCGCGATGGGCCGCCGGGCAGGATACCAGTTCGGCATCCGTCTGCCCAAGGGGCCCGAAGGTTCGATGGGCTCGGGCATCGGCATGGGCGTCGCGGCCGGCGGCAGGAGTCTTCTGCCGCCCACGCGCGAGATAACCGAGACCGGCACCGAACTGACGATCGACGGCGTCCGGATGCGCTTCCAGGTCACGCCCGGCACCGAGGCGCCTGCCGAGATGAACTTCGGCTTCCCCGACTGGAAAGTTGCCGACCTCGCCGAAAATGCCAATGTAACGCAGCACAACATTCTCACCCCGCGCGGCGCGGTGATCCGCGATGCCAAGGCCTGGGCGCAGGGCTTGACCGAGGCGATCGACTTCTTTGCAGGGGCCGACGTCCTGATTGCCAGCCACGGCTGGCCCCGCTTCGGAGCGGGCGAGATCACCACGTACCTATCGCGTCACCGTGATGCTTACGCCTACCTCCACGACCAGACCGTGCGACTGATGAACAAAGGTCTGACCGGACCGGAGATTGCGGCAAAGCTGACCCTGCCCCCGGCGCTGGCCAAACAGTGGTACGACCGACCCTACTACGGCTCGTACAGCTTCAATTCGCGCGCCGTGTATCAGTTCTACATGGGGTGGTACGATGGCAACCCGGTACACCTTGCGCCCCTCCCTCCCGAAGACAGCGGCCGCCGCTATGTCGAGGCGATGGGCGGCGCAGCGAAGGTAATCGCGCTGGCACAGGCGGCGTTCGACAAGGGCGAGTACGCCTGGGCGGCCGAACTGCTCGACAAGGTCATTTTTGCCGGTGCCGGTGACGCGAGCACCAAGGGCCTGCTCGCCCGAACCTACCGTCAACTCGCCTATCAGAGCGAAAATGCGCTGTGGCGCAACATGTACCTGACCGGCGCGGACGAACTTGCCAACGGCGTGACTGCCGAAGACCCGACCGGTGGCGCAGGCCTGATCAGCCAGCTTCCGCCTGCCGACCTGTTCGACGTGCTGGCAGTCCGTATCGACCCGGCCAAGGCGGGCGACAGCACGGTATCACTGGGCTTCGTCTTCCCCGACAAGGCGCAGCAACACACGATCACGGTTGCAAACGGCGTGCTCGTCCATCGCTCGGGATTGCGCGACGGACGGCAAGCCACGTTGACCGTTCGCTACGCCGATCTGCTGGCGGCGCTGTTCGCAGGCAAACCGCTGGCCGCCAGGATGGCGTCGGGAGAGGCAACGATCGAAGGCGATCCGGCTGCCTTTGCCCGCCTCACTGGCTGGCTCGACAAACCGGACCCGACTTTCGCGATCGTTACGCCTTAGGGGACGGGCTTGCGCAGATAGGCAATCACGTTTGCCCGGTCATCCGCGCTGGGCACGCCGGCAAACGCCATCGAGGTGCCGGGCACCAGTGCAGAAGGCTTGGTCAGCCACTTGTCGAGCGTGGCGTCATCCCACTTGAGCGCGGCCTTCTTCATCGCCGCCGAATACTTGAAGCCAGGGGCCATGCCAGCCTTGCGCCCGACAACGCCCGCAAGGTTCGGGCCCATCTTCACACCAGCGCCCGGCGTCACCGCGTGGCACGCGACGCAGCGCATGAACACTTTCTTGCCCAGCGCCGGATCACCCTTGGGTGGGGCTGCCATGGCCGCCCCTGCGAGCGCCGAAGCCGCCAGACCAATCACGACGAATGCACCAGCAAATTTGTTCATCAACCACCTACCCTGAAGATTCGAACCCGACCGACGCCGGGCCTGCTCATGATTCCACTCCGATCGCTTTATCGCGGCTGAATGGCAAAGTGCCATAGCTGACTCGCAGATTGGCCAAAAAGGGTGAAGCGGCAGTAGCGATAGTCCGAATATCGGCACTTGCGTATGGCGGGACCTGTGCCGATCAGTTCACTCCATCTCGAGAATGATCGCATCCACAGCGAGGCTGTCACCCGCCTTGGCATTGACCGATTTCACCCGGCCCGACTTTTCGGCGCGCAGGATGTTTTCCATCTTCATCGCCTCGACCACCGCCAGCGGCTGCCCGGCCTCGACCGTATCGCCCTCGCCCACATTCAGCGTAACCAGCAGGCCCGGCATCGGGCAGATGAGGAACTTCGAAAGATCCGGCGGGATCTTCTCGATCATATGCCGGGTGTATCCGGCCACGTGCGCAGGCAGGACCTGCACCTGATGGATCGCGCCCCGCGTCGTCAGCTTGAAGCCTGCACGCGTCGCCTCCACCTTCACCGACAGCGGCTGATCGTCGACCTCGGCATGGACCATGCGGTCGCCCGGCGTGTATTCAAGCGACAGGAACACCGACTTGCCGTCTACCGACACCTCATTGTCGTCGAGTTCGACGTTGTATGTCGTCCCATCGATCTTCACCGCCCAATCGGACGGCGGATCGAGCTCGTCGCCCAACTGATTGTCCACCCGGCGCGCGCGGTCCGAGCGCGCAGCCGCGAGGAACCCGGCCAGAGCCGCCAGCGTCTGCTTCGTCTCTTCAGACGTCGCAGCACCGGTAAAGCCTTCCGGATACTCCTCGGCGATGAACCCGGTGGTCAATTCGCCCGAACGGAAGCGCGGGTGCTGCATGATCGCGTTGACGAAATCGATGTTGTGGCCAAGCCCCTCGATCTCGAAAGCATCCAGTGCCGCGATCTGCTTGTCCGCCGCCGCATCGCGTGTCGGTCCCCAGGTCACCAGCTTGGCGATCATCGGGTCATAGAACATCGACACTTCGCCGCCTTCGTAGACGCCGTCGTCGACGCGCACACCGTCCACACCCCGGCGGCCGTTCTCCGCGCCGTCATCTTCCCAACCGGCAACCGGCGGCTGATAGCGGACAAGGCGTCCGGTCGAGGGCAGGAACCCGCGATAGGGATCTTCGGCATAGACACGGTTTTCGATCGCCCAACCGTCGATCTTGATGTCGTCCTGCGTGAATGCCAGCTTCTCGCCATAAGCGACGCGGATCATCTGTTCGACCAGATCGATGCCGGTGATCGCTTCGGTAACGGGATGCTCCACCTGCAGGCGGGTGTTCATTTCAAGGAAGTAGAAGCTCTCGCCCGTCGGGTCCGCGCCCGAGACGATCAATTCCACGGTGCCTGCGCTGTAATAGCCTACCGCGCGCGAAAGGGCGACGCACTGCTCACCCATGGCCTTGCGCATTTTGGGCGTGACGAACGGCGAAGGCGCTTCCTCGACGACCTTCTGGTGGCGGCGCTGGATCGAGCATTCGCGTTCGTTCAGGTAAAGGATGTTGCCGTGCTTATCACCCAGGATCTGGATCTCGATGTGGCGTGGGTTGAGGATGAACTTCTCGATGAACACGCGATCATCGCCGAAGCTGTTAAGCCCCTCACGCTTGGTCGCTTCAAAGCCCTCGCGCACGTCCTGCTCGTTGTAGGCAAGGCGCATACCCTTGCCGCCGCCGCCCGCAGACGCCTTCATCATCACCGGATAGCCGATCTCCTCCGAGATGCGCACGGCATGTTCGGTATCCTCGATCTCGCCGACGAAACCGGGGACCACATTGACGCCGGCCTTCAGCGCGAGCTTCTTGGACTCGATCTTGTCGCCCATCGCGGCGATGGCGTTCACAGGAGGCCCGACGAATGCGATGCCCTCAGCTGCCAATGCCTCGGCAAACGAGGTGCGCTCGGACAGGAAGCCGTACCCCGGATGCACCGCGTCAGCGCCGGTCTGCTTGGCCGCCGCAATGATCTTGTCCGCGATCAGGTAGCTCTGCGCGGCAGGCGACGGCCCGATGTGGACGGCTTCATCAGCCATCTGCACAAACGGCGCGCGGGCATCGGCATCCGAATAGACGGCGACAGTCTTGATACCCATCCGGCGCGCAGTCTTGATCACGCGGCAGGCAATTTCACCACGGTTGGCGATAAGGATTTTCTTGAACACTTCGGCTCTCCCCTCCCGCAAGCGGGAGGGGCCGGGGGTGGGCCTTTCTCCTGCAAGCTTCGGTCAAAAATGCACGGTGGATGCCCACCCCTAACCCCTCCCGCTTGCGGGAGGGGGACTAAGAAATCACGCGTCCGCAGGCGGCATGTTATGCCCGAGCAACCGCAACATATCCGCCGCGCATTCGACCACGTTCGACCCCGGCCCGTAAATCCCCTGCACTCCGACTTCGCGCAGGAAGTCATAGTCCTGCGGCGGGATGACGCCGCCTGCGACGACCTTGATGTCACCCCGGCCCGCAGCGCGCAGGTGGTTGATCAGCTCGGGGATCAGGGTCTTGTGGCCGGCTGCCAGCGACGATGCGCCGACCGCGTCGACGTCCTTCTCGACCGCCAGCTTGGCCGCTTCTTCGGGCGTCTGGAACAGCGGGCCGCTGGTCACGTCGAAGCCCATGTCACCGAAGGCCGAGGCGATCACGTTTGCGCCGCGATCATGGCCGTCCTGCCCCATCTTGGCGACCAGCATACGCGGGTTGCGGCCAAGGCGGCGGGTGACGGCTTCGACGCCTTCGACCACCTGATTGTAGCGGCTGTCCCCGGCATAGGCCGATCCATAGACGCCCTTGACCGGGGTCGGGAACGTGCCGTGGCGACCGAACACCAGTTCCATCGCGTCGGAGATTTCGCCCAGCGTGGCGCGGTGGCGGGCAGCTTCGACCGCGAGTTCGAGCAAGTTGCCGCCGGTCTTCGCACCCTCGGTCAGCGCATTAAGCGCGGCACGGCACTTGGTTTCGTCGCGGCTCTCGCGCACCCACTTCAGACGGGCGATTTGGCCTTGGCGGACCTTGTCATTATCGATGTCGAGCGTGTCGAGGTGGTCTTCGGTGGCAAGGCGATACTTGTTGACGCCCACGATTACGTCTTCGGCGCGGTCGACACGCGCTTGCCGTCCGGCAGCCGCTTCCTCGATCATCGCCTTGGGCCAGCCAGCGGCCACGGCCTTGGCCATGCCGCCTTCGCTCTCGACGCGCTCGATGATCTCCCACGCCTTGTCGACCAGTTCCTGCGTCAGGCTTTCGATGTAATACGACCCGCCCAGCGGATCGACCACGTTGCACATGCCCGTCTCTTCCTGGATCACGATCTGCGTGTTGCGCGCGATACGCGCGGAAAAGTCGGTCGGCAGCGCGATGGCTTCATCGAGCGCGTTGGTGTGAAGCGACTGCGTGCCGCCCAGCATCGCGGCCATCGCCTCGATCGTCGTGCGAATGACGTTGTTGTAAGGGTCCTGCTCTTGCAAGGACACGCCCGAAGTCTGGCAGTGCGTGCGCAGCATCTTGCTGCGTTCGTCCTGCGCGCCGAGCTTGGTCATCACCCGGTGCCACAGCACGCGTGCGGCGCGCAGCTTGGCCACTTCCATGAAGAAGTTCATGCCGATGGCGAAGAAAAAGGACAGGCGGCCAGCAAACCTGTCGATGTCGAGGCCCGACGCCACGCCGTACTTCACGTATTCCATACCGTCGGCGATTGTGAACGCCAGTTCCTGAACCTGCGTCGCGCCCGCTTCCTGCATGTGATAGCCGGAGATCGAGATCGAGTTGAACTTGGGCATCTCGCGGCTGGTATAGCCGAAGATGTCCGAGATGATCCGCATGCTGGGTTCGGGCGGGTAGATGTAGGTGTTGCGGACCATGAACTCCTTGAGGATGTCGTTCTGGATGGTCCCGTCGAGCAGCTTGCGATCAACGCCCTGCTCCTCGCCCGCGACGATGAAGAACGCGAGGATGGGGATGACCGCGCCGTTCATGGTCATCGAGACCGACATCTGATCGAGCGGGATGCCGTCGAACAGGATCTTCATATCCTCGACGCTGTCGATCGCGACGCCGGCCTTGCCGACATCACCCACGACGCGGGGATGGTCCGAATCGTAACCGCGATGCGTGGCGAGGTCGAACGCGACCGAGAGGCCCTTTTGACCAGCCGCGAGGTTGCGGCGGTAGAAGGCGTTCGATTCCTCGGCCGTGGAGAACCCGGCGTACTGGCGGATGGTCCAAGGACGGCCCGCGTACATCGAGGCGCGGACGCCGCGGGTGAACGGGGCGTAACCGGGCAGGCCCGGATCGGTGGTGACGTCAGCGGCGGTGTAGAGCGGCTTGACGTCGATCCCTTCGGGCGTGTGCCAGGTGAGGTTCTTGCCCTTCACTTCCTTGGCTGCGGCGGCGGCCCACTGGGTGAGATCAGGTGTATCGCTCATCGTCTTCACTGTCCCTTGAACTGGGGTTTGCGCTTCTCGCCAAAGGCGCTGATCGCCTCGGCCGCATCGGCGGTGCGGCCGCAGAGCCGCTGGTTTACCCGCTCCAGCTGGAGCGTGGCATCGAAATTGTTGTCGAGCGCGAAGGCGACCTGACGGCGGATCAGGCCGAGCGCCACGGTGGGTCCGTTGGCCAGCCGTTCGGCCAGCGCCTGCGCGGTGGCGAGGACGTCTTCGGCGGGGACGACGCGGTTGACGAGGCCGACGGACTTGGCCTCGGCGGCGCCCATCCGTTCACCGAGCAGCGCCATTTCCAGCGCGCGCGCCCGGCCTGCGCTGCGCGCGATGAGCCACGTACCGCCGACATCGGGAACGAGGCCGATGTTGACGAAGGGCAGCAGGATATAGGCGCTTTCGGCCATGACGATGAGATCGCCCGACAGGGCAATGCCGACACCCCCACCCGCGACCGGCCCGTTGAGCGCGGTCACGATGGGGATTTCGAGCGTGGCCAGCTTGCGCAGGAACGGGTTGTAATGGGTATCAAGGCCAAGGCCGAGATCGTCCAGTTCGACCCCGCCGCCATCGCTTTCGGTCAGATCTGCGCCCGAGCAGAAGAAGCGCCCTTCCCCGGTCAGGATCAGCGCGCGCGCGCCGCCCGCGATGGCTGCGTCAACCGCGTCGGACAATTCCTCGAGCACGCCGAGGACCATGGCGTTGAGCTTGTCCGGGCGCGCAAGGCTGAGCGTGGTAACCGCGCCTGCGCTGGTGGCCGTGATGTAGCGATAGGCCATGATCAGTGCGCGCCCTGCGGAGTTTCCATGATCTCGGTCAGCTGACCGCCCATGTCTTTCGGGTGGACGAAGAAGATCATCGTGCCGTGGGCGCCGATGCGGGGCTCACCCAGCACGCGCTTGCCCTGAGCTTCGAACCACGCCTTGGCGGCGAGGATATCAGGCACTTCGTAGCAAAGGTGGTGCTGGCCGCCGAGCGGGTTCTTTTCGAGCCACTTGCCCACGGCCGAATCCGGCGAGGTTGGCTGGAGCAGTTCGATCTGGGTGCCCGCCGTACCTTTCTCGCCCGGCGTGTTGACGAAGCAGACGCGGACTTGCTGGCTTTCGAGCACGAACGGCTCGGTAATGTCGGCCGCGCCCATGACGTCGCGGTAGAACGCGATGCTGGCGTCAAGATCGGGCGTGGCGACGCCGATGTGGTTGAGGCGGCCCAATTTCATGGTTCAGACCCTTTCCACAACCATGGCGATGCCCTGCCCGCCACCGATGCACATGGTGATGAGGCCATATTTGCCGCCGGTGCGCTGCAGTTCGTAGATGGTTTTCACCGTCAGGATTGCGCCGGTGCCGCCGATGGGGTGGCCGAGCGAGATGCCCGAGCCGTTGGGGTTGGTTTTCGCGGGATCAAACCCGAGTTCCTGCGCAACGCCGCAAGCCTGCGCGGCGAAGGCTTCGTTCGCTTCGATCACGTCGATCTGGTCGAGCGTGAGGCCCGCGCGCTTCAGCGCGGCGGGGACGGCCTTGACCGGGCCGAGGCCCATGACGCTGGGTTCTACGCCCGCATGGCCCCAGCCAATGATCTTGGCCATGGGCTTGAGGCCTAGGTCTGCCACAGCCTTGCCGCTGGCGAGGACGACCGCGCCCGCGCCATCGTTGATGCTGGAGGCGTTGCCGGCGGTGACGGTGCCGTCCTTTTTGAAGACGGGCTTGAGGCCGGCCATCTTTTCGACGGTGGAATCCGCCCGGACGTTCTCGTCAGTATCGAACACGACCGGGCCCTTGCGGGTCTTGATCTCGATCGGAACGATCTGGTCTTTGAAATAACCCGCCGCAATGGCGGCAGCGGCGCGGCGGTGGCTTTCGACCGCATAGACGTCCTGCGCCTCGCGGCTGATGCCGCACTGTTCGGCCACGTTCTCAGCCGTGATGCCCATGTGGTAGTTGCCGAAAGGATCGTGCAGCGCGCCGAGCATGGCGTCTTCGAGTTCGAGGTTGCCGAGCTTCACGCCGTTGCGGATCGCGCTGGACATGTGCGGGGCGTTGGACATCGATTCAGCGCCGCCGCCGATGGCCAGCTGGTGCTCGCCCAAGGCAATTGCCTGCGCCGCCGAAACGATGGCCTGCAGGCCCGAACCGCAGAGGCGGTTGACGTTCATGGCGGGGGCTTCAATCGGCACGCCCGCGTTCACCGCCGCGACGCGGCTGACATAGGCGTCCTTGGGCTGAGTCGGGATGACGGTGCCGATGACCACGTTTTCGATCTGGCTCGCGGAAATCCCGGCGCGGGCAATCGCTTCCTTGATGACGATGGTGCCGAGTTCAGCCGGGCGCAGCGAGGACAAGCTGCCGCCGAAGGTGCCGATAGCGGTACGTGCGCCGCTGACGATGTAGATGTCTTGCATGAATGGTGCTCCCGCAGGTCCGCTCAAAGCGGAATGTTATCGTGCTTTTTCCAAGGGTTTTCGAGGCTCTTGTTCCGCAGCTTCCTCAAACCCAGCGCGATGCGGCGGCGGGTGGAGTGCGGGTGGATCACCTCGTCGATGAAGCCCTTGGCCGCTGCCACGAACGGATTGGCGAAGCAGTCTTCGTATTCCTTGGTCTTGACCGCCTGTTCCTCGGCAGAGAGGCCGCGGAAGATGATTTCGACCGCGCCCTTGGCGCCCATCACCGCGATTTCCGCAGTGGGCCAGGCATAGTTGAGATCACCGCGCAGGTGCTTTGAGGCCATCACGTCATAGGCGCCGCCATAGGCCTTGCGGGTGATGACGGTGATCTTGGGCACGGTTGCCTCGGCATAAGCAAACAGCAGCTTGGCGCCGTGCTTGATGATGCCGTTATGCTCCTGCGAAGTGCCGGGGAGGAAGCCGGGCACGTCAACAAAGGTCAGGATCGGAATGTTGAACGCATCGCAGAAGCGCACGAACCGCGCGGCTTTCTTGGACGAGTTGATATCGAGGCAGCCGGCCAGCACCATCGGCTGATTGGCAACGACGCCCACGGTCTTGCCTTCGATCCGGCCAAACCCGCACAGGATGTTGCCGGCGTGGGCGGGCTGGACCTCGAAAAAGTCGCCCTCGTCCAGCACCTTCTTGATGACTTCGTGCATGTCATAGGGCTGGTTGGCCGAGGCCGGGATCAGCGTATCGAGGCTGGCGTCGAGCCGGTCCCACAGATCGGACGAAGGCCGTTCGGGCACTTCTTCCTTGTTCGACAGCGGCAGGAAATCGAAGAATTCGCGCGTCGCGATGAGGGCTTCGATGTCATTCTCGAACGCGAGATCGGCGACCGAGGTCTTGGTGGTGTGCGTTACCGCGCCGCCCAGTTCTTCCTGCGTCACGATCTCGTTCGTGACGGTTTTGACCACGTCCGGTCCGGTGACGAACATGTACGAGCTGTCCTTCACCATGAAGATGAAGTCGGTCATGGCGGGGGAATAGACCGCGCCGCCCGCGCATGGCCCCATGATGAGCGAAAGCTGCGGGACCACGCCCGAGGCGAGGACGTTGCGCTGGAAGATTTCGGCATAGCCGCCGAGGGACGCGACGCCTTCCTGAATCCGCGCGCCGCCGGAATCATTGATGCCGATGACGGGCGCGCCAACCTTCATGGCCATGTCCATGACCTTGCAGATCTTCATCGCGTGGCGCTCCGAAACGGCGCCGCCGAACACGGTGAAATCCTGGCTGAAGACGAAGACGAGGCGGCCGTTGATGGTGCCCGAGCCGGTGACGACCCCGTCCCCCGGAATGGTGTTGGCGGGCATGCCGAAATCAACGCAGTTATGTTCGACGTACATGTCCGTTTCTTCGAACGAACCTTCATCGAGGAGGATTTCCAGCCGTTCGCGCGCGGTGAGTTTGCCCCGCGCGTGCTGCGCGTCGATCCGCTTTTGTCCGCCACCCAACCGGGCGGCGGCGCGGCGCTGTTCCATTTCGGCAATATTTGCGGACATGCCCGGTCGGCTCCCTCTCGCCGTGAAAATCGTGACGTGGCTAAGACACGCGAAAAAGGCAGCGTCAACAGTTTTTAAGCGATCGGTTAAATTGTGGTGGGTGGCGGCTTTGGTCGAACGATTATGGTTGAACCGTTAGGTGGGCGTTTGAGTCTTTTGTGGCCTCCCGCGGGGCGGGAGGCGTTGCCCACCCCTAGCCCCTCCCGCAAGCGGGCGGGGGATTCTAGAAGTGGTCCGAAGTTGCGCTTGGGCGCGGGCCCACCCCGCTGCGACTAACGCTTGCTGCGCAAGCGCAAGTCTCGCTCCCCGCCCGCTTGCGGGAGGGGTTGGGGGTGGGCGCTTCTTCTTACCACCCCTGCCCTCAGCGCATCAGCACCAGTTCCTCGGCCATGCTGGGATGCAGCGCGACGGTATCGTCAAAGTCCGCCTTGGTCAGGCCGGCCTTCACCGCGATGGCGGCGGCCTGAAGGATTTCGGGCGCTTCGGGGCCGATCAGGTGGATGCCGAGGATCTTGTCGGTGTTGGCATCGACGACCAGCTTGTAGAGGCCGCGTTCCGCCCGCTCGGCAAAGACGTTCTTCATCGGGCGGAAGTCCGAGGTGAAGACCTTCACATTGCCGAACTTGTTACGCGCCTGCCCTTCCGTCAGGCCGACGCTGGCGAGCGGGGGCTGGGAGAATACCGCGCTGGGGATGCAGGAATAATCCACCGTGCGCGGTGTGTTTGCGAAGACCGTGTCGGCAAAGGCCTGACCCTCGCGGATGGCGACGGGGGTGAGCTGGACCCGGTCGGTCACATCACCCACGGCGTAGATGCTGGGGCATGAGGTCTGGCTGTATTCGTCGACCGGGATCTCGCCATTTTCGCCAGTGGCGATGCCGGCAGTTTCGAGGCCGAGGCCGTCGGTCTTGGGTTTGCGGCCGGTGGCGATCAGGATGGCGTCGGTGGGGAAAGGATCGCGATCGCCGACGGTGACCATGAAGCTGCCGTCGGCCTGCTTTTCGACCAGCTTGATCGGGCAGTTGAACTTGTACTCGATCCCGCGCGCCATGGTGATCTGGAGCAGGCGGTCACGCAGGCTTTCATCATAGCCGCGCAGGATCTGATCGCTGCGGT
>CANJOG010000015.1 GCA_947475475.1 Acetobacteraceae bacterium | reverse complement strand
TAGACAGGCAAGCCGGGGGGCTGCCAAGAAGAGCGATGCTTCCTTATCCGATCCTCTATCGCGATGCGCGTTTCGTGGTCATCGACAAGCCCGCCGGGCTGGCGGTGCATGCCGGTCCGCGCGGTGGCGCCTCGGTGGAGGATTGTTTTCCGGCGCTGGCCCGCAAAGGCAAGGACGGACCCTGGCTGGCGCATCGGCTGGATGCCGACACGTCCGGCTGCCTGGTGATCGCGCTGCGCAAGACGGCATTGCTGGCGGCGCAGGCGGAGTTCGCGGCGGGGCGGGCGGCCAAGACCTATTGGGCGGTGGTGGCCGGCCGGCCCGAGGGCGAGGGTGGTATCGTCGATGCGCCGTTGCTGCGGGTCACCAGCAAATCCGGCGGCTGGCGCATGGTGGTCGATCCGCGGGGGCAGCGTGCGGTGAGCGAATGGCGGCTGCGTGGCGTCTCAGCGGATGGCGCGCTGTCCTGGCTGGAGATTTCGCCGCGCACCGGGAGGACACATCAGGTGCGGGTGCATTGCGCGACGCTGGGTTTGCCGATCCTCGGCGATCCGATTTACGGCGGAAATCTGACGCAATTGTCACATGCCGCGCCCTTGCATCTGCTGGCCCGCGGGCTCACGCTTTCGCTCGATCCGGCGGTGTCCGCCTGGGCTCCGCCACCACCCCACATGCGCCCCGCGCAAATGGCATGCGGCTGGCGGCCAGAAAGGTGAGGACACGGAATGAGCGTGCAGCCCTAACTGTTTTTCGAAGGACGCTGCGAGGAGGCCATCGCCTTCTACCAGAGCGTGCTCGGCGCCGAAGTGCAGATGAAGATGCGTTTCGGGGATAATCCGGATGGTGCGGCCGGCATGATTCCGCCTGGCGGGGCCGACAAGATCATGCATGCCTCGCTGCGGATCGGCGATACCACGGTGATGGCGTCCGACGGGATGTGCTCGGGCGCCGCCAGTTTCCAGGGCTTCGGCCTCTCGATTGCGGCAAAGAGTGCGGCGCAGGCGGCGAGCCTGTTCGCGGCGCTGGGTGAGGGTGGGCAGGTGCGGATGCCACTCTGCCCGACCTTCTTCTCGCCCTCCTTCGGCATGGTGGCGGACCGGTTCGGCGTGGTGTGGATGGTGATTGCCGAATCCCCCTCCGCATAGGGGCCCACCCTCCGGCGGGTTTGACGCGCGGCGTGGCTGACCGCATGGTGCGCGCCACAATTCGACTGTGAATGAGGGGAGAAAACGCCATGCGTTACCGCCGGATGGGCAATAGCGGACTGCTGGTTTCAGAACTGTGCCTCGGCACCAACACTTTCGGTGGCGCCGATCTGGCGGTGCCGACCTGGAAGACGCTCGGTGGGCTCGACACCACAATCGCCAAGGAAATCGTCAAGGCGGCAATCGATGGCGGTGTCAATTTCATCGACACTGCCGATACCTATGCGTCGGGCCAGTCCGAGCAGATCGTCGGCGCTTCGCTCCGCGAGCTTGGCATCGCCCGCAATGAGGTGGTGGTCGCCACCAAGGTTGGCGGGCGTGTCGGCACACAGGTGCGCAACGCCGTCGGCTCCTCGCGCGGCTATCTGACCAGCGCCATCGATGCCAGCCTCAAGCGGCTCGGCATGGATTACGTCGATCTCTGGATGATCCATTTCTTCGATCCGGCGACCCCGCTGGAAGAGACGATGCGGGCGCTGGATGACATCGTCCGCTCCGGCCGGGTCCGCTACATCGGCTGCTCCAACTATGCCGGCTGGCAGATCGCCAAGGCCTGTGGCATTTCCGAGCGCAAGAATCTCGAGCGTTTCGTGATGGTCGAGAGCCAGTGGTCGATCGGCACGCGCGAGCTCGAAAAGGAAGTGGTTCCGTCCGCGCGCGATCATGGTGTGGGCATCATGGCGTGGGGCGCGCTGCTCGGTGGGCTGCTCTCGGGCAAGCATCAGCGCGGGGCCAAGCCGGAAGCCGGCACCCGGTTGGCAGGCGGGATTTCGCCGACGCTGAATCAGGACAAGATCTTTGATATCATCGACGTGATGCGCCCGATCGCGCAGGGCCATGGGGTCGATCCCGGCCAGATTGCTCTGGCCTGGCTGCTGCATCAGCCCGGGTTGACGAGTGCAATGTTCGGCTCGCGCCGGGCCGACCAGGTGGCCGGCAATCTGCGCGCCACCGAGGTGAAGCTGTCCGCCGATGAGCTGAAGGCGCTGGATGCGGTCAGTGCTCTGCCGCTGGAATACGCGCAGATGATGACGCGCGGCGTGCCGATGGAGCGCGCACCTTACGTGTAAGAACGGTGCATGGGGCGGTGCGGGGGCAAGATGCTTCCAACGCCGCCCCGAACCGGCTAGATTATGGCTATGAGCATTCATTCACGTCCGCAATTCCGTCTGAAATTGCACACTGGCGCCGCTCTTGCCGTGCTGGGTTCCGTCCTGCTGCTGTTGCCGGCGCCGGTCCTCGCTCAGGAGGGCCAGGGCGGCTCGAGTGGGCGCGTGCTCGACAATATGCCGATGAGTGCCGGCGGAATCGGCCGTAACGGCATCAAGAATCCGCTCGATTCGAGTGCGGCGCAGAAGCGCTTTGAAAAGCAGGCGCCGCCGCCGGCGCTGCCCGGCGCGCTGTCCGATCCCTCGCGCGTAGCAGCCCCTACCCGTGCGCCCACGGAAATGTCGCCCACTGAGGCGCTGTTCGATGCGGTCAATCGTGGAGACCTGGATTCGACGCGCGATGCTATCACTCGCGGGGCCGAGCTGGAGGCGACCAATCTGCTCGGCCTGACGCCGCTCGAACTGTCGATCGATCTCGGCCGTAATGACATCACCTTCGTGCTGGTGTCGCTGCGTAATGCTGGCGAGGTTGCCGGCTCGGGCCGCCGGCGCGGAGGTACGGCGGTTAACCAGTCGGCAGCGCGGTCAAGCGGCGCGGCAGCGGCCTCCGCCGGCGTAAAGACCGCTCCGCGTGAGCGGGTGCAGGCAGCTTCTCTGGATGGTTCGGTCAAGCCGGCGGCAGCCGCTCCGGTTGCGGTCGAGCGTCCGGCTTCTGTTGCCGCCACGCGGCCAGTTTCTTCTGGCAAGGCGGCAGTGCCGGTCTATGCGGCCGATGGTGGCGTGCCCAATCCTCAGGCCGGATTTCTCGGCTTCGGCCAAGGCGGCTCCGCGTTACGTTGATCCGGGGCGCTGGACCGGGCGGCTTATCCGGTCCGCTCTCAGCCGCGATCAGCCGGCGATTGGCTGCGCGGGCTGGCCGCGCATCAAGGCCAGCAGCACCACCGCGCTGATCATCACAGATCCGAACATCACGCCCGCCATCGGCAGGGCCGTGTCATCGTGCCAGATACTGAGCAGGAAGGTCATCAGGGCCGCCCACATGATCTGGGCGAAGCCGTAGAATCCGGATGCCGTGCCGATCATAGCGGGAGCCTGGCTCAGCGCCGAGGTCATGGAGAAGGGGGCGGTGAAGCTCGACCCCAGCGCATAGACGAAGCCGCAGGCCAGCAATCCGGCAAGGCTGGTCTGGCCGCTGCTCACCAGGATCAGCAATGCGGCGGTCCCGATCCAGGACAGTGACACGCCTGTCTTCAGCATCAGTATGGCCGGCACCCTGGCGGACAGGCGTTGGGCCGACAGCCCGCCGATCACATAGGCAATCAGCACGAAAGCGTACCACCAGCCCATCGTCTCGATCGGCCGGTGCAGCACCTGGCTGTAGACGAAGGGGAAGCCGGCGAAATAGCTGTAGGCCGCCCCGGTTCCCGCCGAGCCCATGACGGTGAAGGCCCCGAATCGCCGGTTTTTCAGCAGATCGACATGGGCGCGGATTATGGCGTGCGCGCCGCGAGTCTGGCCGATCGTGGCATTGGTCTCGGGCAGGGCGTAGAGCGCCCAGAGCATGGCGAACAGGCCGATCAGCGCCATCATGTCGAACACGCCGCGCCAGCCGAAGGCGAGCATGACATAGCCGCCGATCACCGGGCCGATGCCCGGCGCCAGGATCATCAACACCATCAGCAAGGCGAGCTGTCCTGCCGCCTTGGCCGGCGGGGCGCAGTCGCGCACGATGGCGCGGCCGAGCACCAGGCCGGCGCAGCCTCCCATTGCCTGGAGAGCCCTTGCGCCGAGCAGGAGTGGAAAGCTTGGCGCCAGTGAGCCCAGCCAGGAGGCGAGAATGAACAGCGCCATCCCGGCCAGCACGACCGGGCGGCGCCCGAACCGGTCCGACAGCGGGCCGTAGACGAGTTGTCCCGCCGAGGTGCCGACCAGATACAGCGTCACGGCCAGCTGGATCGCGCCGTCGCCCACGGCCAGATCCCGCGCCATGGAGGGCAGAGCGGGGAAGATGGCGTGGGTGGACATCGAGCCAAAGGCAGTGATCAGCGCCAGCATGGCGAAGGGGGGCGGGAAATGGCCGCTTAACGGACGCAGCAATAGCGATTTCCAGGCGGGCGTGTCGCCCATGTCTCAGCCGCGTCCATGGAGGGGGGCGGACTCACCCTTGGGTCCGGTGGCCCCGCGCGCCAGCATGGCCAGCAACACCGCCAGGCTGATGCTCACCGACCCAAACATGACGCCCGCCATCGGAAGGGCGGTGTTGTCATGCCAGAGGCTGAGGACCAGCGTGACCAGGGCTGCCCACATGATCTGGAAAAATCCATAGAAACCTGAGGCGGTGCCGATCATGGATGGGTGCATGCCGATTGCCGATGAGGCGGCAAACGGGCCGCCCATGCTGGAGCCGACCGCATAGGCGAAGCTGGTGGCCAGGATGGCGGGCAGGCTGGTGTGGCCGCTTAGCACCATGACCAGCATGATGCCGGTGCCGACCCAGGAAATCATCACGCCAGCCAGCATCATCCAGCGTGGCCGCACCTTGTTGGCCAGCCGGTTGGAGGCCAGCCCGCCCACGATATAGGCGCCGAGCACGATGCCGTACCAGAATCCCATCGTCTCGATGGGGCGGTTCAGCACCTGGCTGAACACGAAGGGGAAGCCGGCGAAAAACCCGTAGGAGGCGGCGGTCAGCGCCGCGCCCAGCACGGTCACGGCGTTGAAACGGAGACTGCTGAGCAATTCGGCATGCGAGCGCAGGATGGCGCCAAAGCCGCGGGCAGAGCCGATTGTGCGGTTGGATTCCGGCAGGGAGAAAAGCACCCAGAGCAGACCGATAATGCCAACCAGGGCCATGAAGTCGAAAATGGCGCGCCAGCCGAACCAGACCATGATGTAGCCGCTGATCAGCGGGCCGAGGCCGGGGGCGAAGACCATCAGCACGGTGATCATCGCCAGCTGTCCGGCCGCCTTGGAGGGGGTGGAGCCGTCGCGCAGGATGGCGCGACCCAGCACCGGGCCGGCGCAGCCGCCGAAGGATTGCAGGATGCGGGCCGCCAGCAGCACGGCGAAGCTGCCTGACACCGAGCCCAGCAAGGAGGCGGCGATGAAGAGCACCAGGCCGCAAATCACCACCGGGCGGCGGCCGAACCGGTCCGAGAGGGGGCCGTAGAATAGCTGCCCGGTCGCCATGCCCGCCAGATAGAGGGTGACGGTGAGCTGGATCGCGCCATAGCCGACTCCCATGTCGCTCGCCATGGCGGGCATCGCGGGCAGGATCGCATGGGTCGCCATCGAACCGAAGGCCACCAGCATGGCGAGCAGCGTAAAGGGCGGGGCGCTGCGGTTGCCGATCGCCTGAAACAGCCAGGCGATCCAGGCGGGGCGGGGCGGCATGACGGGGGGCGGCAGGATGAGGTCGCGCGGGTCCATGCCGGTCATCTCGCCTTTTCCTGGGCTTTCTCAGGCGCATCGTCACGGCGCAGCGCGGTGTCGATGCGGGAGAGGATGCCTATGCATAGCGCCATTTCCTCATCGGAGACGGTGCTCAGCACGCTGGAGCGCACCTCGACGGCGATGGCGTTGAGCTGGGCGCAGAGTGTCAGCCCCTCCTCGGTCGGCTTGAGCATACGGGCGCGACGATCCGCCGGATCACGGACGCGCTCGACCAGTCCGGCGGCTTCGAGCTGGTCGATCAGCCGCACGACCGAGGCATCCTCGACGCCGAGTTCCAGGGCGAGGTCCTTCTGCCGCGCCACCTGGCCCATGCGGGCGATGCGTAGCAATGGCAGCCAGGTGGCCTCAGTCAGGCCAAGCGGGCGCATGCGTGCATCGACCTCGGCGCGCCAGCGCCGCGCGATGCCGGCGATCAGGCGGGCGAGCTGCTCGCGGGGTTCCGGTGTGGGCATGGGGAGATGCTTAACATGTGAAACATTCAGCTATTATGGAAAAATCCCCCTGTGATCCGGCGTCACAGCAACCCTGGTTTGCGCGGGTGGGGGCAAGAGGGACGCTTTTGTGCAGTGCGAGACAGCATGGTTGCTTAACCGGCGGCCTCTATGTCACTTGCATGGCCATGCTGAGTGCTGAACCGACGCGGAAGTCTCGCCTGCTGGGTGCCAAATTGGCGCTCGTGGGCGCGCTTTGCCTGGCGCCGGGGGTGTTTGCCGTCGCGCAATCCGCCCTTATGCCGTCCGGTGCGGCACAGGCTGCGGAGGAGGCCTCGCCTCTGGCGCATGTCGTGGCCCGGACGCAGACCGCGCATCGCCTGGTGATCACGGCGTTTGGCTCCTCCTCGACGGAGGGGATTGGCGCGAGTGCGCCCGAGATGAGCTATCCGTCGCGGCTCAGCGCTGAATTGCGCAGCGCCGTGGCGCCGGAAGTCGATGTCTCGGTGCTCAATCGCGGCGTCGGCGGCGACACGATCGACGACATGATGCGGCGCCTGCCCAATATCATCGCCGAACACCCCGACCTAGTGATCTGGCAGATCGGCGCGAATGATCCGCTGCGCGGCATCTCGCTGGAGCATTTCACCGCCCGCACGCTGGAAGGCATTGCCACGCTGCGTCGCGCCGGGATCGATGTGATGCTGATGGACCCGCAATTCTGCAACGTGCTGTCGCGGGCGGCCGCCACCCCGGCCTTCCGTGAGGCGATCCGCGCGATTGGCGAGGAGACCGGCGTGCCGGTGATCCGCCGCTATGCGCTGATGCGCGGCTGGCTGCGAGACGGCCTCATCAAGATGGACCAGATGCTGGCCTCGGATGGGCTGCACATGACCGACGGCGGCTACGCCTTGCTGGCGCAGAATGTGGCCGAGCAGATTCTCGCCGAGATTGGCGAGCACCGCGCGCGGGTTGTCGCGGCGCGCTGATCAGCCGGCCTCGTTTGGCTCGCCGTCGTCAACCGGCCCGTCCAGTTCGAGCAGTTTCTCCGCCTCCACACTCTCCATCACCTCGACGGCGCGCAATTTGCGGTCCACCGCGCGGGTGCGGCGCTGGGCGAGTTCGATCGTATTGGTGAGTGTGCCGGCCTGCTTGCCGAGTTTCTCCAGCACATCGCCCATCTTCTGCATTTCGGTGCGGGTGGCGCCAAGCAGGGTGCGGACTTCGCCGGCTTTTTGCTCGAGCGCCAGGGTGACGAAACCGAGGGCCACGGTGCGCAGCATGGCGGGAATGAGCGAGGGGCCCATGATCATGACGCGGTGGTCGCGGCCGATATCGGCGATCAGGCCGGGGACGCGGGCGAGTTCGGCGTAGAGGCCATCGGTTGGCAGATAGAGAATCGCGAAATCCACCGTGATCGGTGGGTGGATGTATTTTTCGCGGATTTTCTTTGCCTCCAGCCGCACGCGCATTTCCAGCCCCTTGCGGGCGAGGCGTTCGCCTTCGGCGTCACCGGCTTCAGAGACGGTGATCAGGCGTTCGTAATCCTCGATGGGGAATTTGGCATCGACGGCGAGATAGGGGCGGGTCTCACCGCGCGCCGGCATGATGAGGGCGAATTCCACCATCTCGTCGGAATCCGGGCGCAGCTTCTTGTTCATCTCGTAGCCGCCCTCGGGCAGCACATCGTCGAGCAGGGCGCGCAACTGGGTCTCGCCCCAGCCGCCGCGGGTTTTGACGTTCGAGAAGATGCGCTTGATGTCGCCGATCTGGGCGGTGACGGCCTGCACATCGCCCATCGCCTTCTGCACCG
Organism: Acetobacteraceae bacterium; assembly: GCA_947475475.1. Classification (GTDB taxonomy): domain Bacteria; phylum Pseudomonadota; class Alphaproteobacteria; order Acetobacterales; family Acetobacteraceae; genus CANJOG01. The sequence goes on along the minus strand of CANJOG010000015.1, from coordinate 6,068 downwards.
CGCCGAACTGGTCGATGACGCGCTGGAAGCTGACGGTCATCTGCTTTTCGACGGCTTCGTGCAGTTGCTCGTTCACGCTTTTCTGGATTTCGGCGAGTTTGGCGGCGTTGTTTTCCGTCATTTCGCGCAGCTTGGTCTCCAGCAGGGCGCGGGATTTTTCGGACTCGCCGGTGAGGCCGGCGGTGAGTTTTTCGAGCTGTTCGGTAATCGCGCGGCCCTGGATGGCAAGCTGGTCGTTCACGCGGGTCTGGATTTCGATGAGGCGGGTGGCGCTGGCCTCGGCCATGTCGCGCAGCTTGGTATCCAGCAGGGTGCGGGATTGCTCGGATTCGGCGGCGAGCCGTGTGGTGAGCTTGTCGAGCTGTTCGGCGATCAGGCGACCCTGGGCGGCGAGTTGTTCGAAGGCGGATTTCAGCGCGTCCGTGGTGCCGGTCTGAATGGCAAGGCCGAGGCCGCGTTCGGCGTCCGCAAGGGCGCGGCGGGTGGTCTCGGCCTCGGCGCGCTGGCCGGCGAGGATTTGCTCGGAGAGCAGGCGCAGGCGTTCCTCGGCGGGGCGGGGTGTGTCGGTGTCCTCGCGGTGGCCGGCGCGGAAGGCGGCGAAGATTGCGGCGGCCAGGGCGGCGAGGGCGATGAGGAGGATCGGGATTTGCAGGTCCATGCGCCAGGAATACTGGGGACGGGCCGTGTTGACCAAGGAGGAACTCGATCAAAGTGGTGGCTGCTCTTGTTCCAAGGCGGGTGCGGGCCGAGATTGGCTTCTTGGGATAAGGAAATGATCCGCATGAAGCGCCTCGCCACAATGCTGCTCGGCCTTGTTCTGATCGCGACCGGACTGCCGGCACTGGCGCAGGAGGCTGGGCGGCGTGGCGCGACTCCTGAGGCGCGCGGTGGGGAGCAGGCATCTACGGGATTCCGGCTGCCGGCGCCGGTGGTGACGCATCATGTGCTGGAATTGCCGGGGCGGACGCTGCGCTTTACCGCGACGGTAGGGGCGATCCGGCAATACGATCTGTCCGGCAATCCTTATGCGGAGATCTTTTATGTCGCCTATCAGCTGGAAAACCCTCCGGCGCGGCGGCCGGTCAGTTTCGCTCTGAATGGCGGGCCGGGCTTTGCCTCGGCCTGGCTGCATCTGGGCGTGCTGGGCCCATGGCGCCTGCCGATGACGGGCGAGGCGGCGCGGCCTTCGGCCGATCCGGTGGCGCTGCCCAATGCCGAGACCTGGCTGGATTTCACCGATCTGGTGTTCCTCGATCCGGTTGGGACCGGGTTTTCGCGCCTGGTCTCGGGGTCCGAGGATGCGCGCAAGCGGGTCTGGGGCGTGGAGGGCGATGTCGATTCGCTGGCCGCCGCGATGCGGACCTGGCTGGAGTCGAGCGGGCGGGGAGCCTCGCCGAAATATATTATTGGCGAGAGCTACGGCGGCTTCCGCGCACCGCGCATTGCCCGCGCGCTGGTTACCGAGCGGGGGATTGGGGTGGACGGGCTGGTGCTGGTCTCGCCGGCGCTGGATTTCGGCGGCAGCACGGTTTTCGATCCGATGGACTATGTGGGGCGGCTGCCGAGCTATGCGGCGGTGGCGATGGCGCGCAAGGGCGGGGTGGACCGCGCGGCGCTGGCCGAGGCCGAGCGTTATGCCGAGGGGGATTTCCTGCGCGACCTGACGCGCGGGGTGCGTGATACGGCCGCGACGGGGCGGGTTGTGGCGCGGGTTGGCGCTCTGACCGGCCTCGATCCGGCGGTGGTGGCGCGGATGGGTGGGCGGATCGGGTTGCGCGCCTATACGCGCGAGCTGTTCCGTGCCGAGGGACTGGTGGCCAGCCCCTATGATCCGACGCTGACCCTGCCCGATCCGGCGCCAGGCGGCAGCGGGTTCCGTGCCGATGATCCGGTTTTGGAGGGGCTGTCCGCGCCGATGACCAGCGGGATGCTGGTGCTGCTGGACAGGCTGGACTGGCATCCGCCGGCGGGTGCGCGCTACCGGCTGTTCAACCGGGAGATTTCCAGTGCGTGGGATTGGGGCAGTGGGCGCAATCCGCCCGAATCGGTCACGGCGTTGGGGCAGTCATTGGCGCTCGACGCCTCGCTGCGCGTGCTGGTAGCGCATGGAATGTTCGATCTGGTGACGCCGTATTTCGCCACCTCGCTGCGACTGCGCGACATTCCGGTCGCAGCCGGGGCGGAGCGGGTGCGGCTCACCACGTATCGGGGCGGGCACATGTTCTACGCGAATGACGACTCGCGCGCGGCGTTCCGGGCGGATGCCGCGGCGTTGTACGCGCGCTAGCGCATGATGACCGAAGGTGGAATCACCGGAGGTCTGAATCGTCCGCTCAAACAACAAGGTTAGAGCTTGATGAGTTTGAACCCAAACTCATCAAGCTCTAGGTTTCGTCCGCGCGGAAGGTGAGCACCAGCACGTCGCGATAGGCAGGCAGCGCCGGGTCGATCGGGCGGACCTCGGTGACGGCGTGATAGACGCGCTGATCATCGACCCAGGCGGCATCGAGCGGGTTGGTCAGTGTAAAGCTGTCCAGCGCCTGGTGCTTGATGTCCTCGATGCGGGTGGTGCCGCTGGCGATGTTCACGCGGGCGATGAGCAGAACCAGCACGAAATCGACGCCGTCGCGGTGCATGCCCTCGGGCGTGGGGCGGCCGGCGCTGCCGGAATGGGCCTCGATGCGGAATTGATGGGCCTCGGCGTGCCAGGTGCGGGCACCGGAGACGGCGCCGAAAATGGTGCGGCTGGCAGCGATGGCGGCGCGCATCACCGGATTGGCATCGGTGGAGTCCAGGATGGGCGGGAACCAGCGTTCGATGCCGCCATTGAGCGTGTTGTAGTCGCGGCTCTGGTAATGCGGCTGGTGCGGCTTGCGGGCCACGGACTCGCGTGTGACGGCGAAGCAGCCGAAGCGGCGGCTTCGGTAGCGTCCGCCATCCGCCATGAAGCGGTCCAGGCCGAGATCGTTCCAGCTTTCGGCGAAGGCTGGAAGGGCGGCTGGGTCGAAACCGTGGACGGCGAGCAGGCGGGCGGTTTCGGCAGCTTGCGTGAGGGCGAAGCCGTCCCGCGCGATATGCGCCGCGAGGTCGTCGCCAGTCAGCCTGCCCGACAGATCAGCGGCCATTCGCGCCATCGGGCGGTTCAGTCTGTAGCACCACTGTCTGGGACTGGTTGGCGATGACGATGTGCTCGCTCTCGAAACGGCGTTTCATGCGCTTGTTGAATTCACGTTGCACGGGCCAGCGGCCGGTCACTGTGCAAGGGATCTGGCCGGTGATGGTCATGCCGGTGCCGGCGATCTTGTCCACGCCCCAGAGCTGGATATCGGCGATGATGCGGTCCGCGAAGGCCGGGTCGGCCCGGAGGTCGGCGCCGATTTCGGCCAGGACCTTGAGCACGTGGTCGGCGTCTTCGTTGACATCGACCTCGATATTCACCGCCGCGTTGGCCAAGCCGCGATTGGTGTTGGTGACGGTGGAGACGGCGCTGAACGGCACGATATGCACCGAGCCGTCCGGGGCGCGCAGGCGGATGGTGCGGATGGAGAGCGCCTCCACTGTGCCGGTGAGGCCACCGGCGGTGATGATGTCGCCGACCTGCATGGCGTTTTCCAGCAGCAGGAAAATGCCGGTGATGATGTCCTGCACCAGCTTTTGCGAGCCGAAGCCGATGGCGACGCCGATGATGCCGGCGCCGGCGAGCAGTGGGGCAATGTTCACGCCGATATCGCTCAGCACCATCAGCCCGGCGATGATGATCAGCGTGATGAGAAGCGCTGTGCGCAGCATGGGCAGCAGGGTGCGCAGCCGGATGGAGCGCGCGGCCTGGGCGTCGAGGCTGAGACTTTCCAGCCGGCGTTCGATCGCGGCGTTGGCGATTTCCCAGACCAGCAGGGCGATCAGGATGGTGATCAGGATGCTGCCGAAGGTGCTGACCAGCAGGCCACCCAGGGCGCCACGGCTGAACCATGATTCGGTGGGAATGCCCCAGGCCTGCAGCAAGGCAATGACAGTGGCGGCGATGATGATGACGGAGAGGGCGAGGCGCAGGGCTGGGAGGTAGCGGTGCAGCCGGTCGAGGAAGCCGCCGGGCTGGTGTTCGCTTTCGCCGGACTCCGCGCCGATGCGGAAGAGGCGGTCAAGCGCGCCGGCGGTGACGATCTGGGCGAGGCGGGCGGCGGCCAGGATCACGGCCGTCCAGATGGCGAAGCGGACCAGGCCATAGAGACCGTTGCGCAACTCCAAGGTGGAGGCCAGCCAGGAGAGCAGGATCAGGGCGATGGCCGGGTAATGCCAAAACTGGGCGAGGCGGCCACGCAGGCCGGTATCGGCGGGTATGTGATGCAGGGCGGCGGCGATGCGCTGGGCCACCTTTTGGTGGATGCGCAGGACCATCAGCAGCGCTTCGGCATGCACGGCCAGGCTGATCAGGCGGAGCAGGCCGGCATGCGGGCGAGGGGCGAGGCCGAGCACCAGGGCGACCTCGGCAAAGCCGCCTCCGATGGTGGCGGTGAGCACGATAGCGCGCAGCCAGGCGAGAATCAGGCCTGCGGACTGGCTGGAGATGGCGAAGAGCCGCAGCCTTGGCGCGTCCGGGGCGATTCCGGCACGCAGAACGGAAAGGGCGATACGGGCGACCAGATAGGCGTTGGTGACCGCCTGGGCCACGAAAAAGGCGGAGCGGCTGTCGGCGATTTCGGTCCGTAGCAGGAGCTGGGAGATGAGCGCGAAGACGCCGAAGGGCAGCAGGTCTAGCGCCAGGGCGCCCACCACAAAGGGCAAGCGCTTGAGCAGCATCCAGCTTGAGCGCGGCCGGGGCGGCGGGGGCATGGCTTCGGTGTCGCCCTGCTCCGCACGCTCCAGCGGCGATTCGGCGGTGGGCGGCGGCGGCGGCGGTACGCCCTCGTCGGCCCCGGCGTCATGCGATTGCCGTGGCGCGTGATGGCCCAGCAGGCGGCGTGGGCGGCGGAGGAGCAGCCGGAGGGCGACTTCGCCGATCCAGGCGAGGCCGAAAATGACCGCGACGGCGAGCGACGTCAGCGCCAGTTCGCCGCGCGATGCCGGGGTGGCGAACAGGCGGGAGGCCCAGTTGGCGATGCCGGGGAAGTCGGTGAGCGTGGCTGCGGCGGCGATGAGCTGGTCAGCGAAATCGGAGAGGAAGGAATCCGAATGGGCGATGATCTTGGCGCCGAGACTGTCGGGATCGACGAGCGCCGGGGTTGCCGGGGCGGGAGCGGGCGCAGGGGCAGGTGCGGCGGCGGGCGGAGGCGCGGGATTGGCGGCGGGCAGGGCGCGGGCCAGGTTTTCCAGCAGGGCGGTGAATTCGGCGCGCCGCGCCGGGTCGCGCAGCACCGCCAGCACGGATTGCGCCTGCTCCGGGGTGAGGGGCGCGGCCTGGCTGGCTGGGGGCGGGGCGGAGGGCGGTGAAGCCGCAGTCTGGGTGTTTCCCGGCAACGGGATGGCCAGCAGGGCTGCGAGCAGCAGGAAGGCGCGGATCATGGGGTGAGCATAGGTGGTTTTGGCTTGCGGGGAAATCAGGCCGGAAAAGCCGGGCTGTCAGGGCGCGATATGGGGAGTATGATCGGCACATGAAGATGTTCATCACCATCCTGCTGATCCTGGCCATGCTGGGCACGCTTGGCGTGCTGTTCGCGGGCATCCTGGGCATGGCGCGTGGCGGGTCGGCCGGGACGTCGAACAAGCTCATGCAATGGCGGATCGTGCTGCAGGCCGGGGCGCTGGTGCTGCTGGTGGTGCTGTTCAGCCTCGCCCGCTGAGCAGCGCGGTTCATTACGTTGCTGTTGGCCGGCTGCCGGATCACCCAGCTGGATCACCCAGCGGGGGCGTCCCAGCCTTTCCCGGAGCGCGTTTGACAGGCTTGCGGGGCGTACCTAATTTCCGGCCCCGGTCTATTGCAGTTGCGAACAGGCGCATCGGCGGCGGCTTTTCACGGGCTCCCTTTAAGGGTGCCGGCGGCGGGTCACGGCGGGGCGCATCACTCTCAGGAAGCGGCACGAATGAAAGTCCTGGTCCCGGTCAAGCGGGTGGTCGATTACAACGTCAAAGTG
>CANJOG010000014.1 GCA_947475475.1 Acetobacteraceae bacterium | reverse complement strand
GAATCGCATGATCTGCTGACCTTGCAGGATGAGGTTGCCGCCGAGGTGGTGGCCCAGATCGATCCGGAAATCCTGCTGATCGAGAGCCAGCGCGTCAGCAACCGCGCGGCGCATGATCCCAACGCCTACGACTTGGTGCTGCGCGCCATCCCGTTGATCGGGCGGCTGGACCGCGACGATTTCACCCGCGCCGGGCAATTGCTGGAACAGGCGATCAACCAGGAAGCCGACTATGCCGCTGCCCATGCCTGGTACGCCTATTGGCATATCCTCTATGTCGGCCAGCGCTGGGCGACGGATCAGGAAGGCGCGCTGGCCCAGGCCGGCAAGCTTGCCGAGCGGGCGATCACGCTGGACCCGGCGGATGCCAAGGCGCTGACCATTGCCGGGCATGTGCGCGCCTTCCTGCATCACCGGCTGCGCGAGGCGGTATCGCTGCACGAGCGGGCGCTGATGCTCAATCCGAACCTCGCCATGGCCTGGGCGCTGTCGGGCATCGCCTATTCCTATCTGGGCGATACCGGGGAGGCCGAGAGCCGGCTGAACCGCTACAAGCGGCTCTCGCCGATGGACCCGCTCGCATTCTTCTTCGATTCCGGCTTCATCATCCTGCATCTGGTCAAGCGCGACTATGCGGCGGCGCGCGAGATCGGGCGGACAGTGAGCGAGATGAACCCCTCGTTTACCGCCGGGCTGAAGCATTATCTCTCGGCACTCGGCCATCTCGGCCAGGCGGAAGAGGCGGCGCAGATTCGCGAGCGGCTGCTGGCGCTGGAGCCGGATTTCACCATCACCCGCTTCATTTCCCGCTCCCCCTTCGAACGGGCGAGCGACAAGGTGCATTACGCCGCGGGGCTGCGGCTGGCGGGCATTGCGGAGTAGGGAGGCGATTGGCCTGTCCCGCACGCGGGGCTTGGTTGCGTACTGATTCGTGCCAATTCCGGCCTTCCAGGCCATAGTGGGGCACTCGTCCAAGAGGCAAAATGTCCACCACCGCCCCAAGCTCCGCCCGGCCGCATCAGGTCCGGGGCGGTATTCTCTCGATGCTGATTTTTACCGCCGTGTTCACCGTGATGGTGGCGGCGGGGAAATCCAGTGTCGCCAATTACTCCTTCGTGCAGGTGGTGTTCATTCGCTGCGCCGTGGCGCTGGTCGTGGTCGGCGTGATCACCGCGTTTAGCCGTGGCGGGCTGGCGCAGCTCAAGACGCGGCGGCTGGCCGAGCATGTGAAGCTCGGCTGCCTGATGACGGCCAATCTGCTGGTCTATTTCCTGTCGCTGAAATTCCTGCCGATGAATGTGGCGGTGCTGCTGAGCTTCACCTCCAGCCTGTTCATCACCGCTTTGTCGATGCCGATGCTGGGCGAGCCGGTGGGCATCCATCGCTGGGGCGCCGTGGTGGTCGGGTTTGTCGGCGTGGCGGTGATCACCGGATCGGTGAATGGGCTGTTGCAGGCCGGGACGATCTTCGCCATGGCCTCGGCGGTGCTCTCGGCGCTGTGCTGGCTGACCGTGCGGCAGATGAGCAATACCGAGAGCAGCCTGTCGGTCACGATTTCCATGCTGATCACCACGTTTGTGCTGACCGGCATCGCCCTGCCCTGGTTCTGGACCACGCCCGCCTGGGAGGATGTGCCGGTGCTGGTGCTGGTCGGCATTGCCGGCGGGCTGGCGCAAATCCTGATCAGCCATGCCTATCGGCTGGCGCCCTCGGTGATTATCGCGCCGTTCAATTATTTCCAGCTGATCTGGTCGGCGATCATTGCCTTCATCCTGTGGTCCGAAATTCCCACTGTGCGGATGCTGGCCGGCGGTGCGCTGATCGTGGCGGCCGGGCTCTACATCCTGTTCCGCGAGACGCGAAAGCCGAAGCCGGCCGCCACCGTCCTGCAAGGCGAGGCCGGCTGAGATGGAAGCCGCCGCGCGCCCCAACCGGATCGGCACCGGCATTCTGTTCATGATCCTGGCCTGCTCGCTGTTTGCCTCGATGGCGGCATTCGGGCGCGATGCGACCGAGCGTTTCGACTTCATGGAAGTGACGTTCTTTCGCTGCTTCCTGGCCATGGTGCCGGTGGTGGCGATCGGGCTGGGCAGTTCCGGATTCACCTCGCTGCGGGTCAAGAACTGGTGGCTGCTGATCGGGCTTGGCGTGCTGATGACCGCGACGCTCTGCACCTATTTCATCTCGATCCATCTGCTGCCGCTCAACGATGCGATTGTGCTGAGTTTCACCAATGCGCCGTTCATGTCGCTGCTGTCTGGACCTTTCCTGAAAGAGAAAGTGACGCTCCAGCGTTGGGCAGCGGTGATTGGCGGGTTTGCCGGCATCATTGTCATCGCCAATCCGGGTGGCGGCGGGCTGTTCCAGCTTGGCACGATCGCGGCTGTGACCAGCGCGCTGTGCAGTGCCGCGACCTGGCTGCTGCTGCGGCGCTGGGGCACGGGTGAAACGAGCGTGGCGATCACCGCCTGGATGCTGTTGGTGGGCAGCGTTATCACCGGGCTGATAATGCCCTTTATGTGGCGCGCGCCGTTCTGGGAAATCGCCGATCTGCGCGATTGGGGCGTGCTGATCATGGTCGGGCTGCTCGGCGGTTTCGCGCAATTGCCGCTGAGCCACGCCTATCGCATCGCGCCCACGGCCGCGGTGGCGCCGTTCTTCTATTCCTGCGAGTTGTTCACCTTCTTCATCGCCTGGTCGGTCTGGGGCGAATTGCCGAGCTGGCGGACGGTAATTGGCTGCGCGCTGATTGTGGGCGCCGCGGTGTTCCTCGGCCTGCATGAAAGCCTGAGCGCGCGGCGGACCAAGCGGGCGGCGGCGCAAGCGGCATGACGGTGAGAACGGTGGCTCCGGCGCGGCCGAACCGGATCGGCGCGGGGATTCTGTTCATGCTGGTGGCCGGCGGTATGTCGGCCGGCATGTCCGCCTTCGGGCGTGGCGCCACGCAGGAATTCAGCTTCATGGAAGTGGTGTTTTTTCGCTTCCTGCTGGCCCTGGTGCCGCCTGTCGTCATCGGACTGGCCAGCGGCGGGCTGGCCGCGCTGCGCACGCAGGACAAGCGGCTGGTGATCGGCTGCGGGGTGCTGCAGACGGTGACCTTCATCACCTATTTCATCTCGGTGCATCTGCTGCCGCTGAACGATGCGATTGTGCTGAGCTTTGCCAATGCGCCGTTCATCGCGCTGCTGTCAGGGCCTTTTCTGAAGGAGCGGGTGACGCCGCAGCGCTGGGCGGCGGTGATCGGTGGCTTTCTGGGCATTGTGGTGATCGCCAATCCGGGCGGTGGCGGATTGCTCAGCGTGGGCGCCATCGCGGCGATTGTGAGTGCGGCGTGCAGCGGCACCACCTGGATGATGGTGCGGCGCTGGGGCACCGGTGAATCGAGCTTCGCGCTGACCGCCGGGATGCTTTCGGTGGGCAGCGTGATCTGCGCGCTGTTGATGCCGTTCTTCTGGACCGCGCCATTCTGGGAGACCGCCAATCTGGGGGGCTGGACCATGCTCATCATGGTCGGGCTGTTCGGCGGGGCGGCGCAATTGCCGATGGGCCATGCCTATCGCATCGCGCCGACCGCGGCGGTTGCACCCTTCTATTATTCGGCCGAGGTGTTTGCCTTTTTCATCGCCTGGGCGGTGTGGGGCGAATTGCCGGGATGGCGGACGGTGATTGGCTGCGCGATGATTGTTGGCGCGGCGGTGTATCTCGGCGTGCATGAAAGCATGGCTGCGCGCCGGCGGGCTCAGGCTCAGGCTCAGGCAAACACGACGGCGGGCGGGGCGTGATGGGAATGCTTGCATCACTGCGCGGCAATCGCGCCGCATTCTCGATTGCCCTGATGATGCTGTCCTCGGTGCTGTTCGTTGCCATGGCCTTTGCCGGGCGGCTGGCGATCGCCCATACGACCGTCCAGATGGTGGTCTTCGCGCGCTGCGCCATTGGACTGGTCCCGGTGCTGGCGATCGCGGCCGGCACGTCGGGCAAGAACGGGCTGCGGATGCGCAAGCCATGGGTTGCCGTGGTGGCCGGGCTGCTGATGGTCACCGGGCTGTTCACCTATTTCCTGTCGCTCAACTACCTCACGATCAATGACGTCATCGTGCTCAGCTTCGCGAATGTGCTGTTCATGACAGCATTATCGCGCCCCTTCCTGGGCGAGCGCGTCGGCATCCATCGCTGGGGCGCTGTGCTGGTGGGATTTGGCGGCGTGTTGCTGATCGCCAATCCAACGGGCGGCGATCCGTTCAGCATCGGCAATCTGCTCGCTGTCGTCAGCGCGGTGACCAGCGGCACCGTGTGGCTGGTGATCCGCCGCTTCGGCGCCACGGAGAATAGCGGCGCGGTGACGGTTTGGATGCTCACCACCGGCGCCATTGTCGCCGGCGTGCAATTGCCCTTTGTGTGGGTCACGCCGGGCTGGTGGGAGTGGCCGGCCATTCTCGGCGTTGGCGTGTTCGGCGGGCTGGCGCAGCTCACCATCAGCAATTCGTACCGGGTGGCGCCGATCATCGCCATGGTCGCGCCCTTCACCTATTCGCAGGTCGTATGGTCGGCCGTTGGCGTCTGGATGATCTGGCACGAGGCGCCAACTTTGCGCACCATTGGCGGGGCGGCGCTGATTGTGGGCGCCGGCATCTACCTCGCCATGCGTGAGGCACGCGGCAAGCAGGCTGCGGGGAAGTCCTGATGGCGGGCGATGCGGCGGCGCGGCCGAACAATCCGCGCGCGGGTATTTTCTGGATGATCTGCGGCACTGGCGGCTATGCCGGGATGCTGGTCCTGACGAAGCTCTCCATGGCAATCGTGCCTTTGATGGAGCTGATGTTCTTCCGCAGCGCCATCGGGCTGGTGGTGATGTTTGCCGTGGCTTTGCGCGCTGGAGGGCTTGGCCTGCTGCGCACCGACCGGCCCTGGGGCCATGCCTGGCGCGGCATGCTGATCCTGCTCAATCTCGCCGCCTATTTCCTCGCCGCGCATTTCCTGCCGGTGACCGATGCGGTGGTGCTGACCTTTGCATCAAACCTGTTCATGACCGCGCTGTCGCAACCAATCCTGGGCGAGCGCGTCGGGCGGCAGCGCTGGGCGGCGGTGGTGATCGGCTTCATCGGCGTGATCATCGTGGTGCAGCCGAGCGGCGGGATGTTCGGCATGGATGCCACCTATGCCAAGGGTGTTTTCTTCGCCATGGCGAGTGCGGTGATCTCGGCGCTGATCTGGATCAGCCTGCGGCTGATGTCGAATACGGAAAACAGCGTCTCCGCCACCTTCTATCCGATGCTGCTCAATACGGTGGTGGCGGGGCTGGCGGCACCGATCGACTGGGTCACACCCAGCCTGTCGGCGGTCCCGCTGTTGCTCGGCCTGGGCATTGTTGCCGCTTTCGCGCAGCTCATCACCAGCCATGCCTATCGCCTGGCGCCGACCGCGGTGGTGGCCCCCTTCGGCTATATGCAGGCGGTGTGGGCCTTTTTGCTTGGCTGGATCATCTATGAGCAGGCGCCGACCGCGCGTGTGCTGGCCGGCGGCGCCATCGTCGTCGGCGCCGGGCTGTATATCCTGCGGCATGAGACACGGGCGGCGCGGCGGCCATAGCCGTTCCTCGCCACACCCATCACGCGACAAAATCTGAAATATGGACACGCTCTGATTGTTTAGTGTGGAATTAATCGCGCAATAGTGTCAGAAATCGTCTCCGGACAACAACGAACTCCCGGCAATCAGGGAAACGCAGGCTGGTGTGAGGATTTCCGTCGAAGAGTTGGATTTACAGGCTATTCTGCCGCCCGGTTCTCCGCGCACCATGCGGGGAGCAACGGGAAGTGAGCAGTTCGGCGATGGTCTGTCCGGCGGTATGAGTCGCGGCAATTGGGTCATGGCGTTGGCGGCCAATTTTGTCTCCGGCCCTGGGCCGGTGCGGCGCGCATTATGGTCGGCCGTGGCCGCCGGATGCGTGCTGTTGCTGACGGGCCTGTTAATCGGCTCGCTGCTGAACACGCTGAGCTGGGCCTCGCGCAATGCCCAGCTGGCGGACCAGGCCGTATCTTTCTCCGATGATCTGCACCAGCTCAGCGCGGAGCTCGCCAGGCTCGATGCCACGCGGTTGCGGGCTGAGGCGGCCGAGCCTGGCGGACGGACGGAGCTGGCGACGCAAGCCGGGCGGCTGCGGCTGTTGCTGGACCGGCTGACGCCGGAATTGCGCGGCGTGCGCGATCCTGGCCCGCAGCTTCTCGGCCTTTTGCAAAGCCGCCTGCGCGCCGCGGATCTGATTGCCACTGACGGGCTACCCGCGATACCGGTCCCCGAGACCGAGCGCGCCGCCGAGCGGAACATTGTGCTCGGCATGATTAGCGACATCAGTGCAACGCAGCGTGCGCAGCTGAATGCGCTGGAAGATGCGCAGCATAATTGGCGGCAGGGCCTCTATATCCGCGCCTTCTCGATTGCCGGCGTCTCGGCGTTATTGCTGGCATTGGCCATCTCCATCGGCCTGCGCCATTTCGCCCGCCAGGAAGCCACCGACCTGGCATTGCGCCGCGCCCGCGATGCGGCGGTGGCGGCGAACCGGGCCAAGTCCCGCTTTCTGGCCGCCGCCAGCCACGATCTGCGCCAGCCGCTGCATGCGCTTAATCTGTTCGCCAGTGCGCTGGACCGGCGTGTCACCGATGCGGAGGGACGCAGCTTTCTCGAAGGGCTGCGCAGTGCCTCGAGCTCGATGGAGCGGATGTTTCATTCCCTGCTGGACATGTCCAAGCTCGATGCCGGGGTGGTGCGGCCGGAGGCGGTGGATTTCCCGCTGTTCGACTTGCTGGAAAGCATCCGCACCGAATTTTCCGCTGTCGCCGCCGAGAGGAAGCTGAACTTCCAGGTCGCGACCGGCGGTGAGATCGTGCACACCGATCCGGCGCTGCTGGAAAGCGTGCTGCGGAATCTGATCAGCAATGCCATCCGCTATACGCATCACGGCACGGTGCAGGTGACCTGCCGGCGGATGCATGAACGCGCCATTGTCGAAGTGCGCGATACCGGACCCGGCATTCCGGCCGACAAGCTCGAGACCATCTTCGAGGAATTCCAGCGCCTCGAAGGCAGTGCGCATGTCACGCAGGGCCTGGGGCTCGGACTCGCGATCGTCCGGCGCACCTGCAATCTGCTCGGCTTGGAAGTGGGCGTGCGCTCCGTCGTCGGCGCCGGCTCGACCTTCAGCCTCGCCATCCCGGTCGGCAAGGCCGCCAAGCCGCGCGCACTCCGCGAGGTGGAGGAAGACGATCCCGCCATCCTCATCGGCCTCACCGTGCTCGTCGTCGATGATGACGAAATGGTGCTGCGCGCCATCGCCCAGGAATTGCGCGACTGGGGGCTCAATGTGCTCGCCGCCTCCAGCCCCGCGGAAGTCATCACCGCCCTGGATGACCGGACAACGCCACGCCCCGATCTTGCTGTGGTGGACCGCAATCTCAGCTCGACCATGACTGGCCCGGAATTGCTCGATCATCTGGCTGTGCGATTCCAGATTGCCATTCCCGCCATCGTCCTCAATGGCGAAACATCCGCCGAAGTGCTCGAGGAATTGCGCGAAACCGGCTACCCGTATCTGATCAAGACGGTCGATCCCAAGGCACTCCGCTCGGCCCTGACAGCACTCGCCACGAACCGGCCCCTGGCACAGGCCCTGTCCGGCGAATAGCGAAAGGCGGGGCGCTCCTCCCGACCTCTCCCGGCAGGGTGGCAGGCAGCGCCCGGCACGGTATGATGCGGGCGGATGATGAATGAATTGGGGAGCGATATGCCAGACCAGCCTGATTTTACCGATATTTTGTACAGCGTGGACAAAGGTGTCGCGACGATTGCGATCAATCGTCCGCACAAGTTGAATGCGTTCAATGGCCACACGCTCGGCGAGATTCGCGATGCCATCGACCGCGCCGCGGCCGATCGTGCGGTCGGCGTGATTGTGCTGACCGGCGTCGGCGACCGCTCCTTTTCCGCAGGCGGCGATGTCGAATGGGAGGTCAATGGCGGCCTTGAGGGCCATGACTGGCATCTTGGCCGCCAGATCGTCGATTGCCCGAAGCCGATCATCGCGCGCGTCAGTGGCTATGCCATCGGCGGCGGCAATCACATCGCCTATTTCTGCGATTTCACCATCGCCGCCGACCACTCCATTTTCGGCCAGAACGGCCCGCGCGTCGGCTCACCCGCCGGCGGATATGTGGTCTCGCATCTGGCCAGTGTGCTGGGTCACAAGAAGGCCCGCGAACTCTGGATGCTGTGCCGCCGCTATTCCGCGCAGCAGGCGCTCGATATGGGGCTGATCAACGCCGTCGTCCCCAAGGAAAATCTCGACGAGGAAGTCCGCCGCTGGGCCGACGATATCCTCTCGCTGAGCCCCACCGTGCTGCGTCTGGTGAAAATCTCTTTCCGCAATCAAATGGAAAGCTATATGGGCCGCAACGTCAGCGACATGCTGCGCGAACATAAGCCCGACTACTTCCAGACCGGCGAACAACAGGAAGGCGGCAATGCCTTCCTCGAAAAGCGCAAGCCCGACTTCACCAAGTGGCGCTGAACCGGGCCGCGGATCGGGACTCTGTTTGCGGCAACGATTGACCGTGTGACACGCCAGCTACCGCCGCGGGCACGACCTCAGCCAAAGCCGGAGAAGGATCGGGGGGGGGCAGCAGAGCTGGCCTCCCCTGAGCGGCGGACCGGCACGAACCCGGTGAGTTCTGACCCTGCCCCCAAACAGCGAAACGGCCGCCTGATCATTCCAGGGCGGCCTTTCTCTGGATGTGCTTGCGCCCCCCTCGCCTTCCACCCTGCGTCCATCCGCCCATTATCCGGCATTGACGAGCCCACTTTCCTCGCCGGATCATGCGTGGCACCAAACATGCTTGTTCGGCCCCATGTCACCCCCTAAGACCATCAGGCCCGACGACAGTCTTCCGCGGCTCGGCCTGAACTCAGGGCTTCGTTCACCTCAGCAAATGGAAAATGCCATGCAGACCAAGGGACCCAGCACTTCACTCTCGCGCCGCACGCTGATCGGCGGCTTGGGGGCGGGCGCCACTGCCGGGCTGCTCGGGAGCCGCGCGGGGCTGGCGCAGCCGGCGATCGGCAAGGGATCGGTGCTGACCATCTCGACATGGGGCGGCGTGACCTCGGACGGGATCAAGAATTTCCTCGGCGCCGAATTCACCAAACAGACCGGCGCGACGCTGGCCTTCGACATTGGCGGCCAGGGCGCGCGCTACAACAAGCTGCTGGCGCAGAAGGGCAATCAGACGGCCGACGTGTTCTTCGGCACGGATGAGGCGCTGGTGAGCGGCCAGCGCGCCGGCGTGCTGAGCACGGTGCGGCGCAAGAACATCCCGAACGCCGCCGATGTGCACGACTGGGCGAGCACGGTGAAGGGCGGGCTGACCGATGAGACGCTGCCGGGCGTGCCCTATACGCTGATTTCCTATGTGCTGGCCTATAACCCGGATGTAGTGAAGACGGCGCCGACGAGCTGGGGCGATCTGTGGCGGCCGGAATTCAAGGGCAAGCTGGCCTTCGCCTCTCCGGTGCATAGCGCCATGCCGTTCTTCGTCATCATCGCCGCCGAACTGGCTGGCGGCAGTGCCAAGAATCCTGATGCCGGCTTCAAGAAGCTGGCCGAGCTGAAGCCGAACAAGCTGACCGTGTTCTGGACCGACTGGGCGCCGCAACTCAAGACCGGCGATACCACAGCGGCGACCGAGTTCGACTATTACCTCGATACGATGAAGCGCGATGGTTATCCGATCGCCTATGTGCTGCCCGATGAGGGCGCGATTGCCGCGGCGGAATATGCCGCCCCGGTGACCGGTTCGAAGAATCCCGAGCTGATCGAGGCATTCCTCAACCTGATGCTGGATCCGAAGGTGCAGGAATCCTTCGCTGTGCAGACCTTCCAGGGCCCGACCAACAAGAAGGTGGTGCTTTCGGCGGAGGCGGCGTCGAAGGCGGCCTATGGCGACAAGCTGAAGAAGATCCGCTTCTTCGATCCGGTGTTTGCCGCCGATATGCGCCCCGCCTGGACGGAGCGGATGAACACCGAGGTTGTGCCGGCCTGGCAGTCCCGATGAATGCGGCGCGCTGAAGCCAGCTTGCACGATCCGGCTTCAGTCACGCTGCTGAGCGGCGGCGCCATCATCCCGGTGGCGCCGAAAGGCTTGGTCATTCACGATGGCGCGGTGGCGATTGCGGCGGGTCGGATCGTGGCGCTGGGGCCGCGCGCCTTGGTAGAGGCGGATTATCCAGGTGCAGTGCGGATCGACTGCACCGGGCGGGTCATCCTGCCAGGATTTGTCAACACGCATGTCCATGCCGGGATGAGCCTGATGCGCAGCATGGCGGGCGATCTGCCATTGCTCGAACGGCTGCGGCGTATCGTCTGGCCGTTCATGGATGCACTGGACGAGGCGGCAGCGCGGGCGGCGATGCGGTTGGGCTGCATGGAAATGGCGCTAGCGGGCTATACGGCGTTTGCCGATATGTTCCCGATGATCGGCCCCGGCGGCGAGGAAGTGCGGCGGTTCGGGCTGCGCGCCCTGCTCGCCCCCTATGTGCGCGACGAGGCGGATGGATTTGCCGAGATCGCGGCGGCGGGGACCGAGTGGCGGGGTGATGCGCTGATCCGGCCGGCGATCGGCCTCCAGTCACTCTATGCCGCGAGTGAAGCAGTGCTGGAGCGTGCAGCGGGGCTTGCCACCGAGAGCGGATTGCCGGTGCATGTGCATATCGCCGAGCACCGGGCCGAGGTTGAGGATGGCATGGGGGTAGCGCGGCTCGATGCGCTCGGCCTGTTGCGCGCCGGCGGAATTCTCGCGCATTGCGTGCATGTCAATGAAGCCGAGTTGGCGCGGATTGCCGAAACAGGCGCCGGGATCAGCCATAATCCGGGCAGCAATGCAAAGCTCGGCACCGGCAATGCCGATCTGGCGCGCATCCAGGCGCATGGCATCGCGGTGGGGCTGGGCACCGATAGCGTGGCGGCAAACGACCGGCATGACCCTTTCGCTGGCATGCGCATGGCCGCATTGCTGCCGCGCCGGTATGGGATGCCGCGCGTGCTCACAGGCCCCGCCGATGTGCTGGAACTGGCGACCCTCGGCGGCGCACGATTGCTGGGCATTGCCGCGCAAACAGGCAGTCTTGAGATCGGGAAATGGGCGGATCTGTGTGTGCTGCGGCTGGACGATCCGCGGCATGAGCCGCTGGACTGGGAGAATGGAGCGCAGTTGCTCGCCGCCGTCGTTTTCTGTGGCGCGCCGGAGGATGTGGACATGGTGATGGTCGGCGGCCATGCGATAGTGCGCGATGGCGCATTGGCAGGCCAGGATGGCGCGGAGATTCTCGCCACGGCGTCGATGCAGTCCGCGCGCGTGCTGTCCCGCGCTGGGCTGGTTTGATGGCGCGTCTGCGCAGCGGAGCGTCGGTGAGCGCCTGGCTGCTGGCGCCGGCCAGCTTACTGTTGATTGCCGGCATTGCCGTGCCGCTCTGCGCCACTATCTGGCTGAGCCTGTCGCCCAATGTGCTGGTACATTTCGACGGCAAGGGGCTCGGGAATTTCCAGTATCTGTTCAAGTCGAAATATTATTACGGCGTGATCATCCGGAGCCTGCGGATTGCCGCCGAGGCGACCGTCATCGCGCTGATCGTCGCCTATCCGGTGGCGCTGACGCTGCGGCGGATGGCATCGCGTCGCGCCTCGGCGGTGGGGCTGGCGATGATGCTGCCGGTGCTGTCTGGGCCGCTGGTGGTGGTGCTGGGCTGGATGATCCTGCTTTCCGATGGCGGGCCGCTGCTGGCGCCGCTGACGCCGTATATTGGCCGGCTGCGCATTGTGGGGTCCGAGACGGGCATCATCGTCGGCATTGTGCATTTCATCCTGCCCTTCACGGTCATTTCGCTGGCCAGCGTGTTGCGGCTGATCCCGGAAAATCTGGTGGAGGCGGCGCGCAGCCTGGGCGCCACGCCGCTGGAGATTTTCCGCCGCGTGCTGCTGCCGCTGAGCCTGCCGGGGCTGCTCTCGGCGGCGATTATCGGGTTTTCGCTGGCGGCATCGAGCTTTATCGCGCCGCATTATCTCGGCGGTCCGGCGGATGTGACGCTGACCGCACTGGTCGCGCAATTCGTGCTGGCCACCTTCAATGGCGAGATGGCGGCGGCCGTGGCGGTGTTGCTGCTGGTGCTGATGGCGGCGATCATTTTCCTGCTGAGCATCGCGGCGGCGCGGAGTGTGCGGACATGAAGGCGCTGCGCGGTCTTGGCATCGGCTGGCTGGTGCTGGTGCTGATCTTTCTGCTCGGCCCGACGCTGGTGGTGCTGGTGGACAGCATCAATTCGGCCACTAGTTTTCCGAGTCCCTTCGAGCAGGCGACGCTGCGCTGGTATCGCGCGCTCGGCGAGCATGAGGAGTTCCTCGATGCCGCCATCAATAGTGTGGAAATCGCGCTGGCATCCTCGGCGATTGCGACACTTTGCGCGTTCCTCGGCGGCTTTGCGCTGAGCCGGCGGCGCGTGCGGTTCGGGCACGCGATTTCGACGGCGATGCTCTCGCCGCTGTTCATTCCCGAAATCGTCATCGGCCTGGCGATCCTGCAGGTGCTCGGGCTGGTGGCGTTGCCGCTCTCGATGCTGACGCTGATCGTGGCGCATGCGGTGTTTGTGTTGCCAATGGCATTGCGGCTGACGCTGTCGGGATTTTCGCGTTTCGATTTCGGCCTGCTGGATGCCGCGCGCAGCCTCGGGGCGAATCCGGCGCGGGCGATGCTGGCAGTGACGCTGCCGATCCTGCGGCCGAGCCTGATTGCCGGATTTACCCTCTCGGCAGTGTTTTCCTTCGTGAATCTGCCGCTCTCGATGTTTCTCACCACGCCGCGCACGGCAACGCTGCCGGTGGTGGTCTTCGCCTATATGGAAAGCCGCATCGATCCGATGATCGCGGCCCTGGCGACGCTGGTGGTGTTGATTGCCGCGGCGGCCACCATCGGGGTTGACCGCTTCCTGCGCATTCGCATCCTGGATTGATCCGCATGGCCTATCTGGAACTCGACCGCATCACCAAGCGCTATGGCACCGCGACGGCAGTGGCCGACTTGTCGCTGAGCGTGGTGGAGGGCGAGATGCTCTGCCTGCTGGGCCCGAGCGGCTGCGGCAAGACGACGACGCTGCGCGCGATTGCCGGGTTCGAGCATGTCGATAGCGGCGCGATCCGGCTCGGCGGTGTGGATGTCACCGATATTCCGCCAGAGAAGCGCGATATCGGCCTGGTGTTTCAGAATTACGCGCTGTTTCCGCATCTGAGCGTGGAGGAGAACGTCGCCTTCGGCCTGCGGATGCGCAAGCGCCCGGCTGCCGAGATTCGCGCCACCGTGGCCGAGGCGCTGCGGCTGGTGCAGCTCGATGGCGTGGGTGGGCGGCTGCCGCGGCAATTGAGCGGCGGGCAGCAGCAGCGTGTGGCGCTGGCGCGCGCGATTGCGATCCGGCCGCGCTTGCTGCTGCTGGACGAGCCACTCTCGAACCTGGATGCGAAATTGCGCGACACGATGCGTGATGAAATCCGCCGCGTGCAGCGTGAGACCGGGCTGACAGCGATTTTCGTCACGCATGACCAGTCCGAAGCATTGGCGATGGCGGATCGTATGGCGGTGATGGATCATGGCCGCATCGTGCAGGTAGATACGCCGGCGCGGGTCTATGACAATCCGGCGCATCCCTTCATCGCCGGGTTTATCGGCCAGGCGAATCTGATCGAGGGCCGCGTGGTCGAGGCCTCGGGCGGAACGGCGCTGATCGAGGCAGGCGGTTTGCGGATTGGCGGACATTGCCGGGCCGCGTTGTCGGTTGGGCAGAGCGCGATGGCGGTGATCAAGACGGACCGGTCGCGATTGATGCGCGGGGCTGGCGTCGCTGATGAAACGACAGTGCCAGTGCGGGTAACGATGCGCACATTTCTCGGCCCGTTTGTCTCCTTCACCTGCGAGAACGCAACCGGCGTGAAATTATCGGCATTGATGCCATCCGCTGACGCTCAGTTCGAGGCAGGCGAGAGCGTATTGCTCAGCTGGCGCGTGGAGGATTGCCTGATTATCCCAGGGGTCGCGTGATGCTGGACCTGCTGATCACCAATGCCGTGGTGCTGACGCTCGATCCGGCGGGGCGCTACATCGCCAACGGTGCGATTGGCATTCGTGACGGCGCCATCGTGGAAATTGGCGAGTCGGCGGATCTCGCGGGACGTCCGGCGCGCCAGCACGTGGATGCGGTCGGGATGGCGGTGCTGCCAGGATTTATCAGCGCGCATGGCCATGCCGGGATGAGCCTGCTGCGCAATCTGGCCGAGGCGGTGCCGTTGCAGGCCTGGCTTTCGGGCACGGTCTGGCCGCTGATGCGCCATGCCGGAGCTGATGAGG
>CANJOG010000013.1 GCA_947475475.1 Acetobacteraceae bacterium | reverse complement strand
TTAGGTACCCAGCGTAATTCCTTCGGATGGATGGCAAAGCCCGTCGGCACGGGGATGGTCGGCGCGCGGTCCGGCAATGGCGGGAAGGGGTGCAGCGCGCGTTCCTTGTAGATCCGCAGCGACGAGCCGATCGTGTTGGTCAGCCAGTAGATCGAGGCGGTGGTGCAGAGGAAGTCGCGCGAGAACACGCTTTCAATATCGCCGTCGCAATCGCTCCAGGCGCGGCGGCGTTCCCAGATCCAGGCGGCGGTGCCGACCGGCGAATCCGCCAGCGCATAGGCCAGGGTTTGCGGATCGGCAGCATGCACGGCGGTGTGGCTGGTGATCGCGGGAAGGATATCGGCGGCGCGTTGCGCCATCCATTGTTCGTCGTCCGCGAAATCCGCAGCGGTGAGATTCTGCGGCATGATTCCGGGCAGGCAAGGCAGTGTCATGTGCACGGCGCGCAGATGTTGCGGATGGGCGTGGCCGAGTTCCATCGTGACGAAGGCGCCCCAGTCGCCGCCGGCCGCGGCGAAGGTTTCGTGGCCGAGCTGGGCCATGAGTTTCACCCAGAGCGGTGCGATCTGGCGCACCGAGATGCCGGTGGTGCGTAGCGGCTCGGAGAAGCCTAAGCCAGGCAGGGAGGGGATGATGACGTCGAAACTGTCATCGTCGCTACCGCCATGCGCGGCCGGATCGGTGAGCGGGCCGATCACGTCCTTCCAGTCCCAGAAGGTCCAGGGCCAGCCATGTGTGAGGATGAGCGGGACTGGGTTTTTACCCTTGCCGCGCACATGGATGAAATGGATCGGGATGCCGTCGATCTCGGTGCGGAAATGTGGCAGGCGGTTCATCTCCGCCTCCTGCGCGCGCCAGTCGAAATCATTGGCCCAGTAATGGACCATGGATTTCAGCCAGGAGGATTCGACGCCATAGGTCCAGTCCGCATTGCCGAAATCATCGGACCAGCGGGTGTTGCGCAGGCGGGTGCGCATGTCGTCGAGCGTTGCCTGCGGGATCTCGATGCGGAATGGTGCCGGTGCCGGCATGTTTTGAGTCCTCCCTTGTTATTCCGGGAGATTCCCGGATTGCGGCGTTGCCTCCATCCGGGCTACGGATTTGTAACCCGGATGGAGTGCAGCGAAATCCGCGAGCTCAGCTGCCCAGCGCGACGTTCTTCAGCGAGAAGGGATGCGCGTGGTCGAGCACTTCGAGCAGTTCGATGATGTTGCCCTCGGGGTCACGCCCATAGGTGGCTCGATAGGGGCGGCCGGTGCGCTGCACGGGCGGGGAGTGGAAGGTCATCACCTTGGAGAGGCGGGCATATTCAGCGTCGATATCGGTGAGGTAGAGGCAGAAATGCGTGTAGCCGTGATCCGCCGCGGGGCGGTTCTCGGGCACTGGCTTGCCGACCGGATTGGAATACTGGAACAGCTCGATATACATGTTGCCGGCACGGATCATCTTCATCTGCGCGGCGGAGTTCTTCAGGCCGACAATGGCGTCGGTTTCCGGATTGCCCTGTTCCCAGCCGCTTTCCAGCACGACTTCGAAGCCGAAATTATTGACGTAGAACTTGGCCAGCGCCTCGATATCGCGGGTCGAGACCGCGACGTGGTGAACACCCTGGATCATATTCGCTCCCCTTTGCTTGGTTGGGCGAGCCTAACCGGGATTGGGATGGAGCGAAACTGGGGGCGGCAGGGTTAGTCCAGCGCGTCCATCACCTCGCGGAAGCGCTTGATACTCTCGATTTCGGTGTCCGGGTCGGTGATGGTGAAGACGCAATTGAGATGGCGCGCGCCCATGTCGCGGGCGATCTTGATCTCATCGAGGAGCTGGGATTTTGGCTTGTCCTCGACCCAGAGATTCATCTCCAGGCCGATATCGTCGGGGTTACGGCCGGCATCGATGGCGGCGGCGCGGACCTTGGCGATGGCGGCGCGCGCTTCCGGCGTGGCGCGGAACATGGGCAGCCAGCCATCGGCGAGGCGGCCGAGGCGGTTGAGCACATTATCGGGCGGAATCGGGTCGATCAGGCGGCCGACGCCGATCCAGAGCGGGATGGGGCGCTGGATGGGGAGCGGGGCAAGGCAGGCGTCCTCGATATCGTGGAAGGCGCCGGTATAGTTCACGACCTCCTTGGTCCAGAGTAGGCGCAGCACCTCGATCTGTTCCTCGAAGCGGCGGGCGCGGTCCTTGAAACTCGCCCCCATGGCCTTGAACTCGACCGGGTTGTAGCCGATGCCGATGCCGAGTGTGATGCGGCCGCCGGACAGGATATCGACCTCGGCGGCCTGCTTGGCGACCAGCACGGTCTGGCGCTGCGGCAGGACCAGGACGCCGGTGCAGAAGCGGATATTGGTGGTCTGGGCCGAGAGCCAGGCCATCAGGGCGAAGCATTCATGGATGTCGCTGGCGGCCGTATAGGGCGTCTGTTTGATGCCGCCATGCTTCTCGGCGACGATTCCCACCACGTGGTCAAGCACGCGGACATGGTGGTAGCCGAGTGTGTCGGCGGTGCGGACGAACTCGGCGAGCTTGGCCTTCTGGGCGCCGTAGCGGGGAAATTTGTAGAGATTGACTCCGAATTTCATGCCGCCTCGCCCGCCATATTGTTGTTGTCCGGTTGTTGTCGCTGCCCGCCCGCCTTTACCTGAGCGGAGACGTTTGACTTCCTGGGGCTAATTATGATCATAATAAGCACGTTCGCAAGCCGGCCCTGGCCGCGCTTGCCTCGAAGTCCGCCCTCTAAGCCCGGTGCAGGGCACAGGAACGCCAAGGAGCCAATATGAACGCCATCGCGAAGAAGTTTCGCGTCGTCGATACCGACACGCATGTGATCGAGCCGTACGATTTGTGGACGAAGCGCATCTCCGTCGCGAAGTATGGCGATCTGGTGCCGCATGTCCGCTTCGATGAAGAGTTGCAGCAGGAATCCTGGTTCTTCGGCGGCAACCGCATTGCGGCTGCGGCTGGCTCGGCCATGGCTGGCTGGCGCGATTATCCGCCGAACCGTCCGAAGCTGCTGGAGCAGGTCGATCCCTCGACCTATGACAATGTCGCGCGTCTGAAGAAGATGGACGAGTACGGGGTCTATGCGCAGATCCTGTATCCGAATGTCGCCGGCTTCGGTGCCGGCCGCTATCTCGGCCTGCGGGACCACGAGCTGATGCTGCTCTGCGTGCGGGCCTATAACGACTGGGTGACCGAGTTTTCGTCGATCGCGCCGAACCGCTTGATCCCACAGATGGCGATGCCGTTCTGGGATCTCGATGCCTCGATCGTCGAAATGGATCGCGCCGCGAAGCTGGGCCACAAGGGCATCGTGATGTGCGGCGAGCCGGAGCATTTTGGCCTGCCGAAGTTGTCCGATCCGCATTGGGACCGTTTCTGGGCAGCTGCCCAGGACAAGAACCTGCCGATCAACTTCCATATCGGCACCGGCGATATGTGGTTCTTCGAGATGATGCACCCGTCCGTGGGCAAGCATTCCTCGTTTGCCGTGATGCAGCCGAACTTCTTCATGGCGAATGTGCAGGTTCTGACGCAGATCATCTGCGGCGGCATCTGCCACCGTTTCCCGCGCCTGAAGTTCGTCTCGGTCGAGTCCGGCGTGGGCTGGCTGCCCTTCGCCCTGGAAGCGATGGATTGGAGCTGGATCAATTCGGGCGTGCCGCAGGAGCATCCGGAATACAAGATGCTGCCGAGCGAGTATTTCCGCCGCCAGATCTACGGCTGCTTCTGGTTCGAGCGGAAGACTATGCACCAGGCGCTGGAATTCCTCGGTCCGGACAACATCATGTACGAGACCGATTTCCCGCACCCGACCTCGATGAGCCCCGGCCCGGCCACCAGTGCCATCAAGCCGAGCCTGTTCATCCAGGAGACGATGGCGGACCTGGCGGAAGATGTGCAGGAGAAGCTGCTCTGGAGCAACGCGGCGAAGGTCTACAACCTGAGCTGAGTTGGACAGGCTGAGACGACTCTGACTTGTTTCCGGCCCGGATCACACGCATGATCCGGGCCGGATTGGTTTGAACCGGCACCGAATAGCCGAAACTGGCAGAAGGAGGGCGGAGGAAATGGCTGATATGAATGTCTGGTCGCAACGCGACACATGCTCGATTGTGGGCGTGGGCAATACCGAATATTCGCGCAATTCAGGCCGTAGCGAGCTGACGCTGGCCAGCGAGGCCGTCGAGGCCGCGTTGAAGGATGCCGGGCTGACGGTTGCCGATGTCGATGGGCTGGTGCGCTGCGATTATGATGTGGTGACGCCGCATGCCTTGTCGATGTCGCTGGGTATCAAGAACCTCACCTATTTTGGCGATGTCGGGCCGGGTGGCACCGCCCCTCCGGGCCAGGTGGCGCATGCGGTCGCGGCGATTCTGTCAGGCCAGGCCAAGACGGTTGTGGTCTATCGCGCGTTGAACGGGCGTTCGGGGCTGCGGCTGGGCAGTGGCAAGCAGCGCATCCATTCCGACGTGGTCGGCGGTCGCGGCACCTATGATGAGTTGTTTATTCCGTATGGGCTGATTGCCGCGGGCCAGGCATTCGGGATGTATGCGCAGCGGCACATGATCGATTTTGGCACGACCACCGATCAGCTGGCCGAAGTGGCGCTGGTCTGCCGCGAGAATGCCAATGACAATCCGAACGCGCAAAGCGGCGGCAAGAATCTGACACTGGACGAGTACCACAATTCCCGCATGATCGCGACGCCGCTGCGGCTGTTCGATTATTGCCAGGAGACGGACGGCGCCTGCGCGCTGGTGATCACGAGCACGGAGCGGGCGAAGGACCTGCGGCAGCATCCGGTGCTGATCAGTTCGGTTGCCATGGGCGCGCCCGATGATGTGCGCGGCGGGGTGATTTTCCCGAGTGTGACGCGCAAGGACATCACCTATCTGTCCAGCTTCAATTGCGCCAAGACGCTGTATAACCGCGCGGGTTTCGGGCCGGATGAGGTGGATGTCGCGCAGGTCTATGACTGCTTCACGATTTCCGTGCTGATCCAGCTTGAGGCTTACGGATTCTGCAAGCGTGGCGAGAGTGGGCCGTTTGTGGAAAGTGGCGCGATTCGGCGCACCGGATCGCTGCCGGTGAATACGGCCGGCGGCCATCTCTCCGAGGGCTATATTCACGGCATGAACATGATCGCCGAGGGTGTGCGCCAGATGCGCCGCACGGCGAATGTGCAGGTTGCCGATGCCGAAACCTGCCTGGTGACCGGTGGCCCCGCGCTGCTGACCACGGCGCTGATGCTGCGGAGGGCCTGATCCGTGCCGAAACTGATCCCCTTTACCCAGGACCATGATACGGGCGGTTTCTTTGCCGCCGCGCGTGAGGGAAGGCTGGCCACGCGCGTCTGCACGGCATGCGGGCATGGGACTTTTCCGCCGACCAAGCATTGCCCGGAATGCGGCAGCTGGGACACGGAGTGGAAGACGCTCGACGGCACCGGCACGCTCTATACCTGGACCACGATCACGCATCAGCTGCATCCGTATTACCCGACGCCGTACACGGTGGTTGTGGTGGAGCCGGATGATTGCCCCTCCGTGCATCTGGTCGGCATGATCGAGGGCGCGCCCGATCTGCGCGCGGGGATGAAGATGCAGGCCTGGTTTGAGACGATTGCCGAGGATGTCGTGCTGCCGCAATGGCGCGTGGTGGAGAACGCCTGATCCAGATTCTGCCGGGAGACGTAGAAGCAGTCCTGTCGGAGGGTTTTTGACCGCGTGATGTGTGGGCGGTAATCTGGGATTTCCTGTCGGAGGGCGGGGCGCGCGGATGGCGTGTCCCGCCCTCTCTGCAAGATCAACGATGAGGATAGCGGGACGTCATGCGGCTGCGGCGCAATGAAGAGGAACTGGGCCTGCGCGAGGGCATTGCCAAACTCGCGGCAGGGGCAACAGACATATCGCGTCCGGCGGCGCAGAACGCGTCGGTGTTCTGGAGCGGTCTGGTCGAGGGCGGCTGGCTCGGCATCGCCCTGCCGGAGGAGCGCGGCGGGTTTGCCGGCAGTGCCACCGATATTGCCTCGGTGATGGAAGCGGCCGGGCATGGTGCGCTGATCACGCATTTCCTGCCGAATGTGCTGATTGCCGCGCGGCTGCTGGCTTGGGCGCCGGAGTGCCATGAGTATCACGATATTCTTGCCGCCATCATTGCTGGCGAATCCGCTTTGGCCGCGGTTGCGACCGGCGATTGGGACGAGTCCTGGCCGATCACCGCGCGCGAGGAGGCGGGCGGCTGGAGTCTGACGGGCACGGCGCCGCCGGTCTATGGCGCGGAGCATGCCGAGAATCTGGTGATCCAGGCGCGGCTGGCCGATGGCGGCGTGGGCTATTTCCTCGCGGCCAGCAGGACACCAGGCATTGTGGCGCGGAGTTTTCCGACGTTGCGCGGGGTGCCGGCGACCAGTTTTACGTTCGACATCACTGTGCCGGCATCCGCGCGTCTCGATATTTCCGCTGCTGCGGCAAGCGCCGTTTTCAATCAGGCGTTGGCTGGTGCTTGCTGGGAAGCGGTAGGCGCGATGGATTATCTGCTGCGCACCACGGCGGAATACGTCGCCATGCGGCATCAGTTCGGCAAGCCATTGTCCTCCTTCCAGGTGGTGCAGCACCGGTTGGCCGAGATGTCGGCGCAGTGCGAGATTGCGCGCGCAGCGGCATTGCTGGCCTCGCTGGCAACGGGGAATGTGGCGCGGGCGACCTCGCATGCGAAGATCGTTACATCCAAGGCCGCGCGCCAGGTTTCGCAGAATGCGGTGCAGTTGCATGGCGGCATGGGCGTGACCGAGGAACTCGCGGTCGGCACGTATTTCCGCCTGCTGACATCCTTCGATGCGCTGCTGGGCACGCCGGAGCAGCATCTTGCGCGGTCATGGAAAGTTGCCATCGAGCCAGGCGACTTCCGCAAAAGTGCTGTCTTGGGCTGAATCGCGCGACACAGAGCAATCCAGATGAATCTCGACCTGACCCCTGACGAAGCCGGCTTCCGCGAGGAAGTTCGTGCTTTCATTGCCGCGAATCTCACGCCGGAACTGCGCCGGCAGAACCAGCTCACCACGGCGATGTATCCCGACCCGCATATTTCGCTTCCCTGGCATAAGGCTTTGGCGAAGAAGGGCTGGGTGGCGCCGCTCTGGCCGGTGGAATATGGCGGCACGGGCTGGAGCGCGATGCAGCGCTTCATCTTCGATTCCGAATGTGGCGTGGCTGGCGCGCCGCCGATTCCGCCTTTTGGCATCCGGCTTGTCGGGCCCGTCATTCTTCGCTTCGGCACCGAGGCACAGAAGCAGTTTTATTTGCCGAAGATTCTCTCCGGTGAGGATTACTGGTGCCAGGGCTATTCCGAGCCCGGCGCGGGGTCGGACCTGGCGTCGCTGCAATGCCGCGCGGTGCGGGATGGCGATGAGTATGTCATCAACGGCACGAAGATCTGGACCACGCATGCGCATTTCGCCAATCGCATGTTCGCGCTGGTGCGCACCTCGACGCAGGGCAAGCAGCAGGAGGGAATTTCCTTCGTGCTGCTCGACATGGATACGCCGGGCCTGACGGTGCGGCCGATCCGCTCGATCGCCGGCGAGCATGAGGTCAACCAGATATTTTTCGACGATGTGCGTATTCCCGCTGCCAATCTGGTGGGCAAGGAAAATGACGGCTGGACAGTGGCAAAATACCTGCTCGAATTCGAGCGTGGTGGCGGTCTGTTCAGCGGGCGGCATCGCTCCAATCTGAGCCGCATCCGCCGCATTTGCGATGTGCTGGAGGAGCGGGGCGTGTCGATCCTCGCCTCGCCGCTGAAGCGTGCGAAATTTGCCGAAGTGACCGCGTCCCTCGACGTCTACGAGATGCTGGAACTCTCGGTCATTCGCGATCTGGCGCCGGGTGAGAGCATCGGTGCGGTGGCCTCCGTGCTTAAACTGCAATCGGCACGGATGAAGCAGGAGATTGGCATGTTGGGGATCGACCTGCTCGGGCCCTATGCGCTCGAATGGTGGCCCGAGGTTCCCGAGGAGATGGAAGCCGGCGAGATTCTGCTGCACACGCCGACCATGGATTATCTCAATGGCCGCGCTCATTCGATCTTTGGTGGTGCGCAGGAAGTTCAACTCACGCTGATTTCGCGGAGCGTGCTTGGACGGTAGGCTTGGCGTGCAGTGACGTTGAGGCCCGCGACAGACGGGCGTATGGCGGCGAGGGGAAACAAGAATGACGATCACACGGCGCGCAGCACTTGCCGGCACCGGGCTCGGTAGTTTCGTTTTGCCCTTCGCGGCCCGCCGAGCCATGGCGCAGAATCCGCCGATCCGGCTGGGCTGCGCCGCGCCGCTCTCGGGGCCGGCGGCGACGTCCGGCAATCCGGTGCGCATTGGCGCGCAGGTTGCTGTCGAGGCGATCAACAAGGCGGGCGGGGTGAATGGGCGGCCGCTGGAGCTGTCGGTTTTCGACCAGCGGGCCGATCCCAACCAGTCCGTCGTGGCGGCGCATCAATTCGCCGATCAGGGCATCAAGCTGGTGCTGGGCGAGCCGAACACCAATACGGCGCTGGCGATCCGGCCCGTTGTGATCGAGAAGAAATCGATCCTGATCGTCTGCGGAACGCCGGATGAGCGGCTGACGCATGAATTCTACACGCCGTATATGTTCACGACGGCGCAGAATAATTTCACGGCACTTGGGTCGATGGCGCGCGTGCTGGCGCGCAATGCGCCCAATATCACCACATGGGGCGGAGCGTTCACCGATATCGCGGTTGGGCACGGCATCTGGGCGGTGCTGACGAAGATGTTGCCGGCGGCCTATCTTGCCGAAACCGGCAAGAAGATCACCATGCAGGACCCGGTGCTGAACAAATTCGGCCAGACCGATTTCAAGCAGCAGATTTCGACATTGCTTGCGTCCGATGCGGAGGCGCTCTTTACGATCATCCTCGGCAGCGACGGCATTACCTTCTATCAGCAGGCGCGGCAGCTCGGGCTGGACCGCAAGATAAAGTTCTTCGCGGATTACTCGCTGGATGTCGAATTGCCGCGGGCGATGAAGAACCGTCTGCCGCCGGTTCTGTGGTCGCGTTCGTTTTATTCAGCGCCCGCCTGGGATAATCCTCTCGCGCGGCAATTGGCGGCGGGCTATGCGGAAAAGACCGGCGATCCGCATCCGCATCAGCTCTCCTGCCTTGGACAGACCGCGGTGCTGGCCTATGCGGCGGCGATCAAGGCCTGCGGCAGCACCGATGTGGAACTGGTGATCAAGGCGCTGGAGGGGCTGCGTTTCGATACCGCGCGTGGCCAGGCCTATTTCCGGGCGGAGGATCACCAGCTGATCTCGGCGATGAATATTCTCCGCTATGTCGGCAAGGAGGGCGAGCCAGGCTGGGAGGCGCGGGACCTGACCTCGGAGCCGGACGAGAAATTCGTCAATCGGCCGACCCCTGGTGTGAAGATGGAGTTGTAAGGGGCATGACACAGATCGGACCCGATCACATCGCCATCTTCGGCCCTGGTGCGGCCAAATGCGAAGGCGTGGTTGTCGACAAGGACGGCAATGTCTATGGCGGCGGGCGCGATCGCAACCTCTACAAGGTGACGCCGGACGGCAAGGTGAGCGTGCTGACCGTGCTGCCCGAGGGTTCGGTGCCGAATGGAATTGCCATGGATCGCAATGGCGATCTTGTGATTTGTGATCTGGGGCTGCATGGCATTGTGCGCGTCACGCAGAGCGGCAAGGTCAGCCTGTTTGCCGATCATGCCGGCGATGTGAAACTGACCATGCCGAATTTTTGCACCTATGACTCGGATGGCAATCTGTTTGTCTCCAATACGTCACGGCGCACGATTGCCGATTTTCGCGTGGAAATGAACGTACCGGAGCCGAATGGCGCGCTGGTGCGGCTTCGCCCGAATGGCGATGGTGATGTGGTTGCGCGCGGCCTCTATGTCGCCAATGGCACGGCGATTTCGCCGGAGGAAGATGCGGTTTTTGTGTTGCAGACGAATGTCTCCAACTGCCTGCGCATTCCTTTCTCGACGATGGGGACGGCAAAGCCGGAAGTCTATGCCTCGGGCTTTCATGCCGTGCCTGACGGCATGGCCTTCGATGAGGCGGGGACGCTGTTTGTGACCTTGCCTGGCCGTATCGCCAAGGATGGCAGGCTCTCGCCGGTCAACGACATCATCGCGGTGGACCGGTCCGGCAATTGGCGGACGGTGATTTCGGACCCGACCTGTGCCAAGACCGATCACACCACCAATTGTGCCTTTGGTGGGCCGGATATGCGGGATTTCTATATCGCCAATCTGCACGCGCCGCATTTCTCCCGGGTGCGCATGCCGGTGCCTGGGCATAAGCTTTACCACCAGCGTTGAGGCTTTGGCGGCGGCCAGGCTTGCGTGTATGATCCCGGGCGAAACGTCCAGCAGTACGGAGCGTCGCCCATGAGCGCCACCACCGAGCCCAAATGCCCCGTCTCCACCGGCAAGCGCCCGGAGGATTTCAGCCTCGCCGATCCGGCGGTGCAGTCCAGTCCCTACGAGTTCTATCACACGCTGCATGAGAAATGCCCGGTCTATAAGGTGCCGGAGACCGGCATCTATCTCATCTCCAGCTATCCGGAACTGAAGGACGCGCTCGATAATTACGGCACTTTCTCCAATGTGCTGGAACGCGCGGGCGTCTTGCAGGGCGAGAATGCCAAGGTGTTCCTGAACACGCTCGATGAGCGCGGCTGGAAGCATATCCCGACATTGCAGCGCTCGGACCCGCCGAACCATTCGCGCTATCGCAAGATCGTGGATCGCGCCTTCAATATGAAGCAGGTGCGCAATCTGCAGCCGCGCATGACGGCGCTGGTCAATGAGCTGATCGACAAGTTCATCGATCGCGGCGAATGCGATTTTATCGAGGAATTCGCCTTCCCGTTTCCGGGCACGATCATCGCCGAACTGGTCGGACTCGATGGCAGTGAATGGCCGCGTTATCGCCGCTGGGCGGAAAACCTGCTCGCTTACGGCACGCGGGTGATGACGGTTGAGGAACTGCGCGAGGCGGCCGAGATCGAGCTGGAAATGCAGCATACCTATGCGGCTATTTTCGAGGATCGGCGGAAGAATCCGCGGGAAGATCTGATGTCGGCGCTGGTCATGGCCTATGAGGGCGATGAGCCGCTGACCATGCATGAATTGCAGAACCTCATGCATCAGTTCACCGCCGGCGGGTATGAGACAGTGCCGAGCGCGCTGAATCACGGCATATGGACGCTGATCCGCTTTCCGGAAGTGGCTGAAGAACTCAGGGCAGATCGCTCGCTGATCCGCAATTTCATCGATGAATGTCTGCGCTGGGAGGCCCCGGTGCAGGGTTTGTACCGCACGGCGAAGACGGATACCGATCTGGGCGGCACGCATATCCCCGCCGGATCGCTCTGCAATGTGCGCTATGGCGCGGCCAATCGCGATAACAGCCAGTTCCCCGATGCCGACAAATTCGATCTGCATCGGCCGAATTCCAATCAGCATCTCGGCTTCGGCGCGGTTCCGCATGTCTGCCCGGGCGCGGTGCTCGGCAAGCAGGAAATGACGGTGGCCTATAATGCTATTCTGGACCGGATGGGCGATCTGCAACTGGCCGCACCAATGCCCGATCCGGTGCATCGCACCAGCTTTGGCTTCCTGCCGATGAAGCAACTGCGTGTGAAGTTCCGCAAGCTTGCCTGATCGCAGTGGCGACGTCTGAAACGACAAAGGGGGCTGCCGCAAGGCAGCCCCCTTTTGCGTGGGCCGCGGGAGTTAACGCGCGTTGCGGCGGCGATAATCGGCGAGGATGCGTTCGATCTCGCTATGCATGTGCTGGATGGCCAGTTCATTGGCGCCGATCACCGGGCGGAAGCCGGGCGGGGCGTATTTAAGATTATTCTGGCCGGTTTCCGAGACGCTGTAATCCTCGGTCTTGACGACATGCTCGATGAAATCGTGCAGTTGTTCCCACCGGCTGTCCGGCAGATCCGGATTGGAATGGGCTGCGCGGGCGGAGATTTGCAGGGTGCGTGAGGTGCCCACAGTCTTACCGGGATAGACGCGCGACATGCTGACGAACTGGCCGCCATCGGGCATGCCGTAGATATTCAGCGAGATATTCGGGAACAGCAGATAGAGGCCGCCATATTCACTGACCGGCCATTCGCTCTCCGGCTTGTCCACCAGTTCGGTGAATTCCTTTCGCGGCATGCCCATGTGGATATGCGGGCCGAAATGGCGAACGCTCATCACATTGCTGACCGCAAGCGCGCCAATGGTGCGGGCATGCAGAGAGGCGAAGTGATAGCCCTCGTAATAGGTGTCGTAGACATATTTCCAGTTGGCATCGGCATCGATGACTGATTGCTTGATCGGACGCGCCTTGTCGATCTCCAGCTGGGCGATCATGGGCGCGAAATCGCCGAGATGGGCATCGACATCGATCTCCTCCGCGCCGGCGATACCCTTGACGAAGATCAGGCCGTATTTCTCGCCGACCGGCACGCGGATAAGACCAAGTTGTTCGCGGTCGATGCCCGGGAAGCCATCGGCGCCGGGTTGGCCCGCGAGCTTGCCGTCGAGATCGAAGCTCCAGCCATGGAAGCGGCAATTGAGGCGGTTGCGGTGTCCACATTCATCGACGATGCGGGCCGCGCGATGCGTGCACATATTGAGGAAAGCATTGACACGGCCCTGCTTGTTGCGCGTCAGCACGATCGAGGGACCGAGCGCGTCGAAGACGACGACATCGCCGGGATTGGGCATCTGGGTCGAGAAGGCGGCGACGGTCGGGTATTCGAGGAACAGGGCGCGGTGTTCCTCCTCAAAGCGGACGGGATCGGTATAGACGCCGGGCTCCTCGAAACGGACGCCGCCGGGGGCCATTTCGGTGCGCCCTTCACGCAGCAGTCCGACCAGGCGGCGGCGCAGCTCGACGTTATAGGCATCGCGGCGCGCGGTCAGCTCGGGATCGGGGGTGACGCTGGCTTGGCTGATGTCGTTCATGACGGACGGCCTCCCGGAAACAGGCGCGCTTATTGGCGCGGCGCGCATCCTAGTCGGCGCGCGAAAACAGTCAATTGTGCCTGTAATCTCGCGCGCGACGGCGGCGGGCCGCCTGGGTCAGGGATTTTCGATGCGGAGCTGGTCGATCGGCAGCATCGCGCCGTCGCGGTCGAAATACCAGAAAGTCCAACCATTACAGCTTGGCGCGTTTTGCAGCTTGGCGCCGACCTGGTGGATGGAGCCGCGAATATCGCCGCAAACCAGCGTGCCATCGGCGGCCACGGTGGCGCGGACTTTGCGCTGGCGGTCGGTCAGGATGGTGCCGGCCGGGAGGGTGCCACGTTCGACCATAGAGCCGAAGGGCACGAGCGGAATGTCGCGCCGGCTTGGCTTGGTGGCCACACCTTCATCGGGGGCACGTTCGGCCGCCAGCACGCGGCCGAGGGCTGCTTCCACATAGGCGGGATGGCGCTCGATACCGATGAAATGGCGATGCAGGCGCTTGGCGACCACCGCCGTGGTGCCAGAGCCGAGGAACGGGTCCAGGATGATCTCGCCGGGCGAGGTGGAGGCGAGCATGACGCGGTGGAGCAGGGATTCCGGCTTCTGCGTCGGGTGGAGTTTCAGCCCATGCTGGTTGCGCAGGCGCTCGGCGCCGGTGCAGAGCGGCAGGAACCAGTCCGAGCGCATCTGCACATCGTCATTCAGCGCCTTCATGGCCTGGTAGTTGAAGCGGTGGCGGCTGTCCTGGCCGCGGGCGGCCCAGATCATGGTCTCATGCGCATTGGTGAAGCGCCGGCCGCGGAAATTCGGCATCGGATTGGCCTTGCGCCAGATCACATCGTTGAGAATCCAGAAGCCGAGATCCTGCAGGATGGCGCCGATGCGGAAGATATTGTGGTAGCTGCCGATGACCCAGATCGTGCCGTCCTTGCGCAGGACGCGGCGGACCTCAGTGAGCCATTCGCGGGTGAAGGCGTCATAGGCGGCATAGTCGGTAAAGCGGTCCCAATCCTCGTCCACGCCGTCCACGAGGCTGTCATCCGGCCGGCGGAGCTCGCCGCGCAGCTGGAGGTTATACGGCGGATCGGCAAAGACGCAGTGAACCGAGGCCGGGGGCAGCATCCTCATCATGTGGATGCTGTCGCCGAGCAGAATTTGGTCCAGGGGGAGTTCGCGGACGATTTCCACGCGTGATGTTTCGGCTCGGTGTGGTTGGGGGAGAGGCGGGATCTCAGCAGGTCGGCGCAAATTGGCGACTCGGCCGAAGCCGCGTCAACAGGTCCTGCGCGGTTCCGGGCGGTGACGGGCAATTCTTTGTTAATCGGTGGCCGCTAGACCTTGGTGGAGATTTCCGTCGCGGTGCAAAATGGCCGGCAAGACTGAGGGCGCATTCCAGGACGATGGTGCGGGTCCGACCCTGGCGGGGCGGTTCGCGATTGATTTCAACCGGCCATCCGATGGTGGTGGCGGGCTGCCTGCCTACCGGACGGAGGAGCGGACGAAGCGGCAGGCCTGCCTGGCCATCCGCACCCAGCCCGCCCTACCGGTCCGGGCGCGGGCGATCTTGACGCTGATGTCCAATCCGGTGGAGCGGGTGTTGTGTCCATTGGCGCATGGGCCGGCTTCCGGGCCTGACGGCCAGGGGGCCTATTTCGTGATCACGCCGCCGCCGCCGGGTCCGTCATTGGCGACTCAGGCTTTAGCGACTCAGGGGCGGGCCTGGCCTGAGGCGGATTTGCTGGAAAAGGT
>CANJOG010000012.1 GCA_947475475.1 Acetobacteraceae bacterium | reverse complement strand
TCTTGGAATTTCCCGCAAGACGCTTTACAGCAAAATCAAGCACTACGGCTTGCTGGCCGAGCGGTGACGCGACAGGAGTCTTGCAGGACACCGATGAGCCCCAATTACCCAAATTGACCCAGCCGGGCCAAGAAGCCCGCCTGAAAGGCGAGCCCCCGGCTATTATGGGCAGATAGGGAAGGCGGCAATCGCCGCGCATTTTGCGTCCAGCACGTTTAGGTGGAGGGAAAAGCATGTCGACTGCCCAAGCCTCCAATGCCATCAGGCCCGGGGTGGTGGTGGCCGCGACGCTCGATTCCAAGAGCGAGCAGATCAGCTTTCTGCGTGATGCACTGAACGCGCTGGGGATCGCGACAATCATTGTCGATTGCGGGGTGCTTGGCGAGACCGGGCTGACGCCCACCATCAGCCGGGCTGAGGTCGCGGCGGCTGCCGGAGCGGAAATCGAGGTACTGCGCACGCGGCGCGATCGCGCGTTGGCCATCGCCACCATGGTCCTCGGGTTGCAGGAAGTTATGCGCGACCTTCTGCGCCGAAATCTTGTGCTCGGCTATCTGGGCGTGGGCGGTGGCACCAATGCTGCACTGGCCGCCGCCGCGTTTCAGGTGATGCCGTTCGGCCTGCCCAAGGTACTCCTTTCAACCAATGCATCTGGCCAGACGCGTCCGATCGTCGGCACCAAGGACGTCGTTCTCATCAATTCTGTTGTCGATGTCCTAGGTCTAAATCCGTTTTTGAGAGACATGCTAGGCAGGTCAGCAGTGATCATGGCCGGCCAGCTACGTAATCCTCCGGCCGAGAACCTATCGCCGCGGGAAAAATGTTCCGTGGCGATCACGACGTTCGGCTGCACGACGCAAGCGGCGGAAATAGCGTCCGAACTGCTGAACGCTGCTGGGCATGAGGTGCTGGGATTTCATGCCCGTGGCACGGGTGGTGAAGCGGCAGAGGTTTTCCTTCGGGAAGGCCGGGCGGGAGCAATTTTGGACCTTACCACCACTGAAATTGCCGACGAGGTGGTTGGTGGCGTTGGCTCGGCGGGCCCCACGCGCCTGACAACGGCGGGGGCATTGGGCATTCCCCAGCTTGTCCTGCCTGGTGCCCTCGACGTGATCAATTTCGGCCCGCCAGAGACAGTACCTGCCAAGTTTGCCGGACGCACGCTGCTCGCCCATACGCCGATTGCGACACTGATGCGATCTTCGCCAGAGGAAAATGTCGGCATTGCCGAGGTGATGGCTGAGCGGCTCAACCGCGCCCAGGGTCCTGTCGCCGTTTTGCTGCCGATGCAAGGCTTTTCCGCGTACGACCATGAGGGGGCGCCCTTCCATGATCCGATTGCCGATACCGCGTTTTGCGATGCGCTGACGCGGCGTCTGGACAGCCACATCATGGTAGAAGTGATCGACGCTCATATCAACGATTTCCGGACCATGGATCGGGCGGTCGCGATGCTGCTCGGCATGCTCGGCTGAAAGGAAAGGAATTCTCCGATGGCGGCAGCAATTCCGCGGGACGAAATTCTCGCGCGCCTGCACGCGCAGACGCGGGCTGGAAAGTCGATCCTGGTTGTTGGTGCGGGCAATGGCCTGATGGCGCGCTGTGCCGAAGCCGGAGGCGTCGATATCATCGTCTGTTACAGCACGGGCTATTTCCGGTTGAATGGATTGCCAAGCCTTGCGGGCCAATTGCCGCTCGGTAATGCCAACGATATCAGCCTGCAGATCGGCCGCGACTGGGTGATGCCGGTCATCAAGAATACGCCTGTCATTTGCGGGATCTACGCGGTCGATCCGACGCGCAGCATCGCCTCGATGCTCGATGCCGTGGAGAATGCGGGGATGAGCGGGGTGATCAATTTCCCCTCTGTTGGCCGCTTCACCGGTGACTGGCGCCGTGAGCTCGAAGCGTCGGGATTCGGATTTGATCATGAACTCCGTATGGTGTCTGAGGCGCGCCGACGCGGGCTGTTCACCATGGCCTATGCCTACGGCGAAATGGAGGCCGAGCAGATGGCAGAGGCCGGTGTCGATTGCCTGATCGCACATGTCGGCCTCACGGCCGGGGGCGATATCGGGGCGATCTACAATATTGGCTTGGATGAAGCGGTGGAGCGGATGAATACGATATTCAGCCATGTACGGCGGATCAACAAGGAGTCGATTCTGCTCGCCCATGGCGGGCCGATCTCCTCGCCCGAAGATGTCGAATACGCGATTTCGCGCACGGAGGCGGTGGGCTTCGTTGCGGCATCGAGTTTCGAACGTATCCCCGTCGAAGAGGCGCTGAAGAGCGCGTGCGCCGCTTTCAAGAATGTGTCCGTCAATGTCGGCGCGGCCGGGTCGACCGCGCAAGGACCTGTAAAATCCGTCAGCTGATCCAGAAAGGAATCGCAATGTCGAGTTCGAGCGAACAGAGCTCTGTCTATGACTGGGATCAGGTAAGGCAAAAGATGACTCAGTCAGTCACACTGATCATGGGCGGGGCCCAGGGAACCGGCAAATTGGCGGCGCAGCAATTGCTGGAGCTTGGCTGTCCGGTCGTCATCGCGGACCTCAACGCGAAGCGCCTAGCGGCGACGGCGAAGGAATTCGCCTCCTATGGCGACGACAAGCTGTTCACCATGCCGGCTGACGCCACAAACCCTCGGGAAGTGCAGGCTCTGATCGCGGCCATTATTGCCAAATTCGGGAAACTCAACAACGTGGTCTATTGCGCGGGTGCGGTGCGGGCTCAGCGCCCATCGCTCGAAGTCGATGGCGACGAATGGGATCTGATCGTCAACTCCAATCTCAAGGGCGCCTTCTTGACAGAAAAGGCGGCCATTCCGGAAATGATCCGCGCCGGCGGTGGCTCGATCGTCAATATGTCGTCCCGTGCAGGGAGGCTTTCGAGCTTGTTCCTGGGAATCCACTACACAGTCTCCAAGACCGGCATTCTTGGCCTGACGCGTCACATAGCAACGGAATTCGGCTCCCAGGGTATCCGGGCCAATTCGATCTGCCCGGGCGGAATCATCGGCGAGCGAATGACCTATCTGATGAGCCAGCTCAATCGCGAAGGCGATCTCGAGAAGCTCGCCAAGCAGTCACCACTCGGACGCAATGTGTTCGAAAAGGATGTGGTGGGCGCGATACTTTTTCTACTATCCGACCTGTCCTCTTTCATCACCGGCGCCATTATCGACGTCAATGGCGGGACGCTGACTGTCTGATTTCCATAGGGCGGAAAGGAGTGGGCAGCAATGCGCGGTGGACCAGTGATCGATCTGCACGTCACCAGGCAACTGGTCGATTTCTGCGTGCAGCTAACGCCGGAGAAGTTGCCAGCGGCTGCAATGGATGCTGCGCGTCGGCTTGCGTTTGATTTCGCGGGTGTCGCTCTGCGGGGCTCGCTGGAATCGTCCAGCCGGGCGGTGGTCGATGCGGTTAGGCGGCTCAGCCCCGAGGGCGCCGGTACCTGTACCATCATTGGCCATTCCAGGAAGGTGCTGCCGCAATATGCTGCCTTGGCCAATGGAAGTTCCGTGCACGGGTTGGAATTGGATGACATTCATCCGCAGGCCGGTGTCCACGTCGGCGCCACGGTTTTCGCGGCAGGCTTTGCCATGGCGCAGCAGACGGGGGCCAGCGGCGCGGATCTGCTTGCCGCCGCCGTCGCGGGATACGAGGTGGCATGTCGCATCGGGATCGCGCTACCACTGGCGGAGCATTCCGCGCATGGGTTTCATTCCACCGGCACGTGCGGCGTTTTTGGCGCGGCGATGACGGCATCGCGCCTTCTGGGGCTCTCGGCAGAGCAGACGCTGAACGCGCTCGGCATCGCCGGCAGTCAGGCGGCCGGATCGCTCGAATACCGCACAGAACGGGCCGACACCAAACGGCTGCATCCCGGTTGGGCCGCGCATTGTGGTATCGTCGCGGCGGAACTCGCGCGCAGCGGCGTCACCGGTCCGCAACGCATTCTGGAAGGGCGCGCTGGCTTCCTGCGTTCCTATTCGGACAATCCGCTTCCAGAGACGCTGGTGGCCGGGTTGGGCGAGGAGTTCCATATCGCCCGTACCTCCATCAAACCTCATGCGGCCTGCCGCTACAGCCAAGGCATCATCGATGCGAGCATCGATGTTGTTTCCCGACACGACATTCGGCCGGATGAAGTCGCGCGCATAACCATCGGCTTGTTCAAGGCGGCCTTCCCAAGTGTTGTCGAGCCGCCGGAATTCAAGCGCCGCCCCCGCTTCATGGCGGATGCGCAGTTCAGCGCCAATTTCGCGGCGGCCGCCATTGCTTTGTGGCGGCAGGTGACAATGCGCGAATATGAAGCCGACCGCCTGCATTCGCCCGCGCTGCATGCCATGATCGACTTGGTCGAGTGCGTCGAAGCGCCCGAGCTCAATGCGTTGTTCCCACAGCGCTGGCCGGCCAAGGTTGAGTTCGTTCTCAAGGACGGGAGGCGGCTCGCCGGCAGCGTGGACCGGCTGAAGGGGGACCCTGATTATCCGCTTTCCTGGGATGAGTTGGTGGCAAAATTCAAATACCTGGCGGGCAGCGTTCTGGATTCTGAGCGTGTGGCGCGGATTATTGCCGTCGCGGGATCGCTGGAAACCTGCAAAGCGGACGACCTGGTGTCGCTGCTCGCAAGCGATTGAAGCGCCAATGACCTGTTCGCTCAAATCCGTGGTGGTAACTGGCGCGGGAAGCGGTCTCGGACGGTCGGTTTCGCTGGCGCTGGCTGCGCAGGCCGTGCCGGTATTCTGTCTGGATCTGGATCCGCAAAAATTGGGCGAGACGGTTGACGAGATTCGCGCCTCGGGTGGGGAAGCGGAGGCGTTCACGGCGGATGTTTCGGACGCAGGCTCCATCTCCCGCGCATTCGCCGCGATTGCCGCGTCTGGAAAGCCGGTCGAAGGCATCGTGACATGTGCAGGAGTCAGGAACACGACTAGCATTCTCGATCTGGGGGTCGATGAGTGGGAGCGCGTCATGGCGGTCAATCTGCGCGGCACATTCCTGTGCGTGCAGGCGGCCTTGCGGACGATGATCCCTCGCGAAAATGGCCGGATTGTCACCATCGGATCGGATACCGGCAAGCGCGGCGGCGGTCGGGTCTCGAAAGCTGCTTACGGGGCTTCGAAGGGTGGCGTTATCCTGTTCACCCGCTCGCTTGCCCGCGAGCTTGCCTCCTATGGCGGGCGAATCAGAGTCAATTGCGTCTGTCCGGGGCCGATGTTGACCGGCATGACGGCCGGTGGCGCGGGTGATGGTGCGCCCCGACCGCATGGATCGGTGCCGATCGGGCGCTATGGCGCCACCGACGAAGTTGCGGCGGCCATCATGTTTCTGCTCTCCGACAAGGCCTCCTTTGTCTATGGCGAAACCATGAGTGTCGATGGCGGCATGGCGATGGACTGAGAAAAGAGCAATAGATTTCATACATTCTTGCGTGCATGGACCGACAAGAGCGAGACAGGACCACATGACGACTGCAACAGATACTTCCGGCCGCAAGCTCAAAGTGGCGCTCATCGGTCCCGGCCGCATTTCCACGGCCCATCTGGATGCCGTCCGCGCCACATCGGATATCGCCGAACTTGTCGCTATCGCCGGCGTTGCCGAAGAGGAGGCGCGTATCCGCTCCCTGGTGGAGCGTTTCAGTGCCCAACGCGCCGTCATTGGTGCGGAAACAATCTTCGCCGACAGGGAGATTGACGCCGTCATCCTGACAGTGCCGAATCATCTGCACCGTCCGCTGGCGGTGCATGCGCTCGCAAGTGGCAAGCATGTGCTGGTCGAGAAGCCACTGGCAACGAGTGTCGCCGACAGTGACGCGATGATCGAGGCGGCGCGGCAGGCCGGGCGGGTTTTAATGGTAGGACAATGCCGGCGCTTCTTCGCAGGCGCACAGATGGCAAAAGCGCGGATCGCGGAACTTGGCAGCCCGCTGAACATTACCTCCATTGTCGGCGTCTACACACTCGAACCGAAAGCGTCTTGGTGGAAATCTGCCGAGCAGGCGGGAGGCCTCGTTTTCGGGCTCAATGCCGCGCATCTGATCGATACGGCCGTCTGGCTGATCGGCGCCAGGCCGGTGCGCGTCTATGCGGATACGATGCGCTTCCGATCGGTGTGGGAAGGCGAAGACGAGGCTTCCTTCATCGTGTCCTTCGACGATGGCAGTTCGCTGACCGGCCGCCTGTCGGAGAGCATGAACCCGCCGCAGAACGAAGCCTGGATCATTGGCCCCAACGGCATGATGCGGCTCGTTGATGACCGAAATCTATGGCTCAACGGAGAGCAGATTCACGCCGAGCCGATAACGGCCTATCTCGACGGAGACGTAGCCTTCCGCGCCCAGTTCCGCGAGTTTGCCAATGCTATAAGAGGGGGGCGGGTGCCGGCGGCGTCTGGAGCCGAGGTGCGGCCCGTTAGCCAGATCATCGAGGGCGCGCGCATCTCCGCCGCCGAGCGGCGCGCGGTCGAGATCACATGAGTGGGACCCGATTGCTCAGAATTACTCATTTTTTGCAATGGTGCCGAGGTGACGTCTTGGGCTGGCGACTAGCCTTGGCCAACAGGGATCAACGCGCCATGAAACGCGCAGAAGCGGGACATTCATCGACCTGCCCGAGCAGCAAGCTGCTCCGTGTCGCCTTCGCGCGCCCGAGGCAGTGATGGGCAGGCCGGTGCATCTGTGGGCAGTAAGGAAGATCCCATGACGCAGGACGCCGCGAGGCTGCGCCTGAGCGCTCACCTGCTGACCGGTTTCGCACGCGATATCCTGACCGCGGCAGGACTGTCGGGAACGGATGCGGCGACGGTTTCCGACTGTCTGGTCTATGCCGATCTGCGCGGCGTTGAATCGCATGGTGTCAGCCGGCTGCCCATCTATGCGCGGCGCATCGCCGATGGAAACGTCAATGCTAGGCCGAGGCCGCGTGTGGAGCGCGGAGAGCGGCGCGCCCTGCGCGTCATCGACGGTGATAACGGGCCGGGTGCCGTGGTCGGGCGATTCGCGATGGAACAGGCCATCGCTGCCGCCGAGGATTTCGGCGTGGGTTTCGCGCTTGTCCGGAGCAGCAATCATTTTGGCATGGGCGCTTGGTATGCCGGCATGGCAGCGGAGCGGAATTGCCTGGGCATTTGCGCTAGCAATGCGCCGCCCACAATGGCGGTCTGGGGCGCGCGTGAGGTCGCGCTCGGCACAAATCCAATCGCGATTGCCGCTCCCGCCGGGCGCTACGGCCAGATCAATCTCGACATGTCCACATCGGCCGTCGCCAAGGGCAAGGTGCTGGTCTACGCCCGTAAGGGCGAGGCCATACCGGAGGGCTGGGCCATCGACATCGAAGGGCGGCCCACCACGGACGCTGCCGCAGCGATGGCCGGAGTGATGTTGCCGCTTGGCGGGGCGAAGGGCTCGGGTCTTGGCCTGATTGTCGATCTGATCTCTGGCGTCATGTCCGGTGCGGCATTCGGCGATGGGGTGGCGGACCAGTATTCGGTCTTCGATCGGCCCCAGGATGTCGGACATTTTTTTATCGCCGCCAATATAGACGACATGCTGCCGCTCGATGCGTATCAGCGCCGAGTGGAGGATTTTATCGGGGGGCTCAAGGCCAAGAGGTGCGCCGATGGTGTCGCGGAAATCCTGATGCCGGGCGAGAGCAAGGCGCGGATCGCGCGCGACCGCAACACACGAGGTGTGGAAATCGATCCGACGCTCGAGAGCCAGTTGGACGATCTGGCCGGCAAGTTCGGGCAGAAGAGGTTGCGAGAAAGGCAGGAGGGATAATCGGGTGTGGCGGGGATGGGTGCGTTAGCAGGCAAACGGGTTGTCGGATCGGATTCTTGGACATCGTCGGAATCAATTCTGACGGTGCGCGACCTGCATTGCAGCTTTGGTGGCGTGAAGGCCGTGAACGGCGCCTCTTTCTCTGTCCAGCGCGGCGCCATTACCGGCATTATCGGACCGAACGGCGCCGGCAAGACGACGTTGTTCAACATCATCGCCGGATCGGTAAAGCCGGCGCGTGGTGCGATCTTTCTTGAAGGCCGCAACGTGGCGGGGTTGCGCGCCGATCAGCTCGCAGCGCTCGGGCTGACCCGTACATTCCAGCTGGCACGAAGCCTCGGTGATCTCACGGTGCTGGAAAATTTCGCCCTTTATGCCAGGGACCAGCCCGGTGAATCGCTGTGGCGCGCCTTGGTTGGTTCCCAATCGGTTGTGGCACAGGAAAAAGCGGTTCTGGATCAGGCATGGGAACTGGCGCGCCGGTTGAACCTGGTGCGCGTTGCCAATGACAGGGTCGAGACGCTTTCAGGCGGCCAGAAAAAACTGGTGGAACTCGGCCGCGCATTGCTCGGGGAACCGAGCCTCCTGCTGCTGGACGAGCCGATTGCCGGGGTCAATCCCACGCTGGGCGCGG
Source organism: Acetobacteraceae bacterium (assembly GCA_947475475.1). GTDB lineage: Bacteria > Pseudomonadota > Alphaproteobacteria > Acetobacterales > Acetobacteraceae > CANJOG01. The sequence continues at coordinate 6,661 of CANJOG010000012.1, read as the reverse complement.
AGATTGGCAAACATCTGCTCGCCATTCGCGACAGCGGTGTGAGCATCCTGGTCATAGAGCACAACATGTCCTTCATTGGGCGGATTTGCGACCATGTGATCGTCATGGGCGCCGGCAGCGTTCTGGCCGAGGGAAGTTTCGAGGAAATCCGCGCCAATGAGGCGGTGCAATCCGCCTATCTTGGAATGTCGGCATGAGCCTGCTGCGCGCCGCCGGAATTTCCGCCGGCTACAGCGGGCGGGACGACATTCTCAAAGATGTCGGCATCGAAGTCGGCGCGTGCGAGATCGTCGCGATTCTGGGGCCCAATGGTGCGGGCAAATCCACCTTGCTCAAGACCATCGCGGGCCTGGTGACGCCGCGGAGCGGAACGCTCGATTTTGATGGCAGGAGCATTGCCGGCCTGACCCCGCGTGACGTGAGCCGCCGCGGCGTGGTTTTCGTGCCGCAGGAGGCAAATGTCTTTCCTTCACTCACCATCCAGGAAAATCTCGAGATCGGCGGCTATCTCGACCGCAAGGAGATGAAAGCGCGGGTCGCGGAAGTATGTGAGCGCATACCGGTACTGTCCGAACGGCGCCGGGCCAAGGCCCGCACGCTGTCCGGTGGTGAGCGGCAGTTGTTGGCCATGGGCATGGCGCTGATGGTGGGGCCGCGCATTCTTCTGCTCGATGAACCAACCGCGGGCCTCTCGCCGCTCGCGGCCGAAACACTGTTCCGGATGATCAAGTTGATTCGCGATACCGGTGTGGCGGTCACGATTGTCGAACAGAACGCCATACTGGCACTGAACAATGCCGATCGAGCCTATATTCTTGTCGATGGGCGCAATGCACGCAGCGGCCCGGCCCGCGACATGCTCGAGGACCGGGAAATTCGCCGTGTGTTTCTTGGTGACGTGGACTAGCGCGGTGCAAGCCTGAAAAACGAAGGGAACTTTCACATGAAAGACAGACACATCTTCCTGTCGCGGCGGCAGGCAGTTCTTGGCGCAGCTGGAGCCGGAATGACGCTGGCAGCGTCCTCCGGACGTGCGCGCGCGGCTATGGCCGGGTCGATCCGGATCGGCGCTCTGCTCCCGCTGACCGGCGCGGGCGGACCGTTCGGCCCCAGCATGGCGGCGCTGCACAAGCAGATCGTCGATCAGGTCAATGCCGCGGGTGGCATCGAGGGCCAGAGGGTTGAATATTCCTTCGAGGATGACCAGACGAACCCGGATGCCGCCGTGCTCGGCGTGCGCAAGCTGATTGACGTCAACAAGGTTTGCGCCGTCATGGGCCTCTGGTCCTCGGGCGTCGCCGCCCCGACCTTGCCCATCTGCGCCGAGAATAAGGTGGTGATGGTCGCCATCGCTGCCTCCGATTCACTCGCGCTGCAGAAACATGATGGATATTTCTTCCGCTCGAATGTCGATGTCGGGCAGCAGGGCGAGGCGATCGGCAATTGGGCGCTTAAGCAGGGTGGCAAGAGCCTCTTCGGCCTGTTGGCACAGAACCCTTTCAGCGAGCCGATGCGCCTCGGGCTGGTCAATACGATCCAGCCGAAAGGGATGAAGGCGGAAACGATTGTGTATGACGGCCGCAGGACGGATTTTCGCGCTGAGGTTGGGCAGGCCCTGCAGGCCAAGCCGGATATTCTCTTCCTCGGCGGCTATCCGCAGGACAGCATTATCATCATGAAGGAAGTCTTCCGCGCCGGATACGGCGGCAAGATCGTCGGCACCGGCACCTGCGTGACCCAGCAATTCCTCGATGGAGTCGGCAAGCAGGTGTCGGAAGGGATTTACACGGTCCGGCCCTCCTCTGCCGTCGGATCGCCTGCCTACAAGAATTTGCAGAAGCTGACGGGAAAGACCGATCTCGACACAAATGTCTGCCAGTCTTACGACCAGATCAACCTTGTTCTCCTGGCGATTGCCCAGGCGAAGCAGGCGACCGGCACGGCGGTGCGCGACAATATGCGCAAGATCGGCGATCCGAATGGCGAAAAGGTCGATAACGTGCTCGACGGGCTGAAACTGATCGCCGCTGGCAAATCGATCAACTACGAAGGTGCCGCCAGCCCCTGCAAGTTCACGCCGACGGGCAACCTGGTCAGCGCCATCTTCGAGACGCTCCGCGTTGCCGACGGCAAACTCACGCCGGGCTAGGTAGAACACACGTCAAAGTGAAAGATGCCAAGGGACAGCATTACTGAATGCTTCAGGTATTTCAGCTTTTGGTAAACGGAGTCATGGCCGGGGCGATTCTCGCCGTCCCGGCCATCGGCTTCAATATTGTCTTCGCCGTTCTGCAGATTTCGAATTTCTCGATCGCCGCATTGATCGCCGTTGGCGCTTATGCCGGCTACACCGCCAATGTGCTGCTGGGCTTGCCCCCGCTGCTGGCAATTCTGGCCGCCTTCCTGATCTCGGGAGCGGCGGGCGTGGCCAGCGACCGGCTGGCATTGCGCCCGCTCAGGGGATACGGCGCCATTGCGGTTGCCATAGCCTCGCTGGCGCTCAACATGGTGCTGGAAAACATCGTCCGCTTCATCTTCGGCAATGACGTGCGCTCGCTCGACGTGCCGATGATGCGCGACTGGATATTCGAGGGCATCCATGTCGGTCCGCAGGCGGTGTTCAATTTCCTGGTCGCGATCGCGGCGATGGTGGCGCTCTTCTCGCTGCTGTCCTTCACCACGGTGGGGCGAGCGATGCGTGCAGTGGCTGACAATCCAACACTGGCGAACATCAAGGGGATCGATCCTGAAAAGATGGCGCGTCTTGCGGTATTTCTCGGCATGGGCATGGCCGGCATCGCCGGAGTTCTCCTTGCGCTCGACACCGCGGTCGATCCGACCATCGGCATGCGCGTCGTACTATCTGTCTTCGCGGCGGCGGTCCTGGGAGGGTTGGGCAGCATTCCTGGCGCGGTGGTGGGCGGGCTGTTGATCGGCCTTGCCGAGCAACTCTCCACGCTCGTGGTGCCGGTCGCCTATAGCTCCGCCATCGGCTTCGCCGCAATTATTCTCGCGCTGCTGCTTTTCCCGCGCGGCATCCTCGGCGACCGGTAGGTATTGCGATGATCAGCTATCTCGTCGCCCTGCTGACCTTCGGCGCAATCTACGCTCTGCTCGCCCTCGGCCTCAATCTGATGTGGGGCATCGCGGGCATGGTCAATCTCGGTATCCTCGGATACTACGCGTTGGGCGGCTACTCCTCCGCCCTGCTGACCATGCATCTGGGTATTCCGGTGTGGCTCGGCGTGATCGCCGGAGCATTGATCACAGCGCTTTTCGGCGCCGCGACCTGCATCGGTTTGGTCAAGTTGCGTGACGACTATCTCGCCATCGTGACGCTCGGCTTTGCCGAAGTCATGCGCAATATTGCCGAGAATTTCGTGAGCCTCACCAACGGCACCGACGGGCTGGCGCAGATTCCCCGGCCCCGTCTCGGCGTGACCGGCTCTGATTTCAATGTGGTCTATCTGGTAATTTGCGTGATGGTTGTTCTGGTCGTCCTTGCCGCAATGGAGCGACTACGCGCAGCGCCCTTCGGCCGCGTTCTGCGTGCGCTGCGCGCAGATCCGATGGTGGCGGCGTCAGCCGGCAAGAATGTGCTGGGCTTCCAGGTCAGGACCTTGGCGGTCGGCGGCTTTGTGCTCGGCCTGGGCGGTGCACTCTACGCGCATTACCTGACCTACATCTCGCCCGAAGTGTTCCAGCCGCAATTGATGATCTATGTCTTTCTGGCGCTCATCCTGGGCGGGCGCGGCAATAATTATGGCGCCGTGCTCGGCACTGTCCTTGTGCTGGCAATCGTGGAAGGTACCCGCTTCCTGGCCGACCTCGTGCATGGGCTCGATGCCGTGCAGATCGGTGCATTGCGCGCCTTCGTCATCGGCGTCGCCTTCATCGTTGTGCTGCAGAAGCGGCCCCATGGCTTACTGCCCGAGCCAAGGCGGATCTACACGGATCCGGCAGCCCGATCCTGAACCGAGGAACAGATGGACAAGACAACTCCACGCATCACGGTGCTCGCCGCTCCCGCTCAACATCCGGAAGGTCCCGATTTCTTCGAGAATGGCGATATCGTCTATGTCGAAACCTGGCTCGGCAAGGTGAGCTGCTACCGTCCGGGGCGTGGCGCGGTCGATTTTGCCATCACGCATGGCGGTCCCAATGCCTGCGCCATCGGATCGGATGGCTGCGTTTATGTGACGCAGATCGGCAGTGTCTGGCGCAGCTGGCGTGCCGAGCGCCCAGCCGTTCCGGGCATCCAGCGCATTCACCCGAACGGGAAGGTCGAGACCATCATCGACCGTGTCGATGGCATCGTCTGCGCCGCCCCCAACGATCTCTGCTTCGGGGCCGACGGGCGCTTGTACTTCTCCGACCCGGGCCAATGGATCGGTGCTCCAGATCACGGCCCAACCTATATTTTCGCCGTATCACCTGACGGCAAGGGCGAAGTGATTGCCGAGATGGGAGAGGTCTTTCCCAATGGTGTGGTGGCCGACCGGACAGCGGGGATCGTCTGGGGAGAGACGCAGTCACGCCTGATCAAGCGCAAGCGGCCGGATCAGCCGGTGGAAATTCTCGGCCAGTTGCCGCAAGGCCATATGGCAGACGGTCTGAAATTCGACGATCGCGGGCGGCTTTGGATCACCACCGTGCTGGGTGGCGGTTTCGATGTGCTCGATCCGGAAACGGGCGCCATGGAATTCGTGCCTTGCCCGCACTATCCGCTGAATTGCGTCTTCCAGGGAGACGCGCTCATCGTCGCCGATCGCGGGCTATGGGACGATGCGTCCGGCGATGTTGCGCGCGACGGCCGGTTGATCAAAGTCGATGTCGGCGTGGGCGGCCCGCCGCTGTTCCGCGGCGCCCTTACCTAGAGCAGCACCCGATCATTTTGGTCCACGACGCGGTCCAAAATGACGGGCTAAGTTGCGCTGGGCGGAGGAACGGCCAGAAACAACGCCTTGGCCGCTCCCGCTTCTTCGTTCAGCCGCGCCCCCAGAGCCGCTTGCTGGCGATCTGAGCACCTTCCACTAGCGACTTCATCTTCGCCCAGGCAACGGTCGGGTGAACCTCGTCATGATCGCCGGCGGTGCCGAAGCCGCAATCATTTGATGCGATCACCCTTTCGCGCCCAACGATGCTCGCAAAGCGTTCGATCCGTTGCGCCACCAGTTCGGGATGCTCTACCAGCGCGATGCAATGCGAGACGACGCCCGGCAGCAGCAGCTTGCCGTCCGGGAGCTTCACATCCTGCCAGATCACCCATTCATGCTCATGGCGCGGGTTCGACGCCTCGAAGGAATATCCGCAGGCACGCACCTTGAGCATCAAATCGGCGTAGTGTTTGAGTTCGAAATCATGCGTGCGCGGCGCCACGTTGCGTGAATAGCAGGTATGGAAGCGCACACGGTCCTCGGGGATGCCGCGCAGCGCGTGGTTCACGATCTCGACGCCATGAGCGATGAAGGCCCGGCACTGTTCGACATCGATGTCGGGGTGACGATCGTAATGCGTCGCCAGGCGCGGGTCATCGACCTGAAGCACGAAGCCGGCATCGACGATCGCCTTGTATTCCTCGTGCATCGCATCGGCGATCGCAACCAGGTAATCCTCTTCCGTTTTATAATACATGTTGCGGTAATAGAGCGCGACGTTGTTCGGAGAGAGCGCGGTGATGAACGCCTCCGTCACGTTCTTGCCCTGCATCGCCGCCTTCAGATTGGCGATATCGGTCTGCACAGCCTCCTGGCCGACGTATCGGACCGGCCCGGTGCACCCGAATGCCTGCCACTTGCGCGGGCTTTCCTGCCGTGACGGGCGCGCAGCGCACATAATGCGCTGCTCTGCATAGGCTTCGGCAAATTCCGCCATGTCGCGCGAGTGGCTGGTGTGAGTGAACGGCGCATCGATCGGTTCGAAGCCGGCCAGACGTTGCGCCGTATAGGAGCTGAAGCTCGATTTGCTGTGCTCGCCGTCGTCGATGACATCGACGCCCAGGCTAACCTGCTGCTCGACGACTTCATCGATGGAATGCTTGACACGTCTGGCCAGCGCCGCGGCATCGTGCGGTTCGCCGTTGTCGCGGGCCTTCAACCCGTTAGCCAAGTCTATGGGCCGCGGCAGGCTGCCCACATGGCTGGTGAGAATCCGCTCGTCGCTGAACTTCATGTCAGGTCGCTCCTCGTCATGCCGGCCACGTGCCGCCGCCGTTGATATGATCCGGACCGGACTCACGGCACCCGGCGCATAAGCGGCATCTTTTGCCAAAAGGGCCCGGTTGGGACCGTTTCAAGCTCCAAGGCGACAAATTACAGCACTAGCGACAATCGCACTTCCACGCGCTTTTGTTGGAAATTGGGTAAAAATGTATCCATGGTGACCTGCTCCCCTGAACGTATCCGCTCAAAAATGGCATCCGGCGTCTGATTGATGATTAAGATTTGAGGTGTTGAGCGGCGATCTGGATTGGGGTTCGTCTTCCTGGTTTCGAGTGCGGTCTTAACCGCTCCGGGTTTGCCGGAGGCTCCAACTCCTGAGTAGCAACTGTGTTTCAGGTGGGGGCGTCGTGGTAGGCAGTTCCGCTCCGTGTCATCGCATTGCTAACTAGCGTTTCTGTAACTTACTGTTTCTACGGCGATTTTTATGCTGAAAAACACGT
>CANJOG010000011.1 GCA_947475475.1 Acetobacteraceae bacterium | reverse complement strand
GGTGTTCCGCCGGCACCAGAGCCTCCGGGCTCAAATAGGTGAAAAGCGCCCCAGTCTGTTCGTCCTCACCCCGCATCTCCGCCCCCGCAAACTTCGGAGCAACAGAATCAGATAGCAGACGATTTGTGTAGTGAATTTCCGCAGCCTGATAAGTCAACGGCTAACTTGATAAACGCGGTAAGCAATAAAGAAATATATGTCTAAATATATGATAATATTATGTTATTTATCATCCGTCGGCGAGAGTTTACAATTCTGGCTGGTTTGCCAAAGCGTAAATTACGCTGTGAATCGGCGCGACTCCATCCGGTTGGCGTGTTTGTAGATCTATTGCGTCGCCGCGATTACCTTATCAATCGCTTGGGCCAGCTTCACATCCCGCGCCGACAGCCCGCCCGCATCATGGGTGGAGAGCGTGATGTCCACCTTGTTCCAGACATTGAACCATTCGGGGTGATGGTCCTGCTGCTCGGCCAGTAGCGCCACCCGGCTCATGAAGCCCCAGGCGGCGTTGAAATCGGTAAAACGGAAACTTCGCTGGATTGCGTCGCGTCCCGGGACCATGTTCCAGCCCGGCACCGCCGCCGCCAGCCCCGCCCGTTCGGTCTCTGAAAGTTTCTGAATCATGAGCCTGCTCCCTCCTTTTACGACCCGCGGCTTCACCACGCCCCCCACCGCCGAAGAGATCGCCGAGCTGGCCGAAACCGAGCTGGAACGCATCCCCCGCCGCCTCGCCGCCCATATTCACGGGCTTGGCATCCTGGTGGAGGAAGTCGCCGATGACGAACTCGTCGCGGAGATGGGGCTGGAAAGCCCGTGGGATCTCTCCGGCATCTATATGGGCACGCCGTTGACGCGTGCCAGCGTCACCGACACGCCGACGCGGCCGAACATGATCCTGCTGTTCCGCGAGCCGATCCTGCTGGAATGGATCGAGACCGGGGACGAGCTGTCCGCCATCGTCCGCACGGTGCTGATCCACGAAATCGCCCATCATTTTGGCTTCACCGATGAGGAGATCGAAATGCTCGAGCGCGAGGCGGACGCCGACTGAGCAGAAGCCTTCAGGCCACCAGCTCGTAATCCACCTCGGGCGTATAGACCGGGTCTGCCTTGGAGAGATGCGAGCTGAACAGGGTGAAATGCTCTACCCGCACCGGTGAGGCGCGGAACAGGTTATGCGCCTGGAGATATGCGGCCACCCGCGCCTCCGGCACGCCATCGAAGCGGCCCAGTGTGACATGCGGGGCGAAACGCTTGCGTTCGGCCGGGATGCCGATGCGCTGCAAGGCGGTTTCGACCTTGGCTTGCAGATGATCGAGCTGCGGATTGCGGTCCGCCCCAACCCAGAGCGCGGTCGCCCGGCCGGCCTTGGAGAACACCCCCAGCCCCGCGAGGCTCAGCTCGAAATTTGGCGCCCTGAGTCGTGAAAGCGCGTCGTCAATCTCCTCGGCCTCATAGCCATCCTTCTCCCCGATGAAGCGCAATGTCAGGTGCATATTGTCCGAGGGAACCCATCGGGCGCCCGGAATGCCGCCGGCCAGCGAGGCCAGGCGGAGCTTGAGGTCCCAGGGTAGGTCGAGGGCGACGAACAGACGCATGGGGGCGAATCCATCTGCTTGTCGCCAGTCTAATGGCCTGATTTCGGGTTTCGCCAGCCCCGAAAAATGCCCCAGGAATTTTCATCGCGCGGTTTTCGGACCGCCCACATTACAAACAAGCCATGCGACTGACGCCGATTTGGCTTGAAACCTGCGCTGGGCTAACCTTATCTCCGTTACGCAAGGCTAAACGGGGCGCACTCGCCCCATGAGGGGACCCATGGCTTTCACTCCTGACTACCGTAATCCCGGCTACCAGGGCTATGCCGGCCAGCAAGGCTACGCCACCGCCGAGGCGATGGATGCCGGGCTGCGCACTTATATGCTGCGCATCTATAACTGGATGGCCTCTGGCTTGGTGCTCACCGGCCTGGTTGCCTGGCTGGTCGCCAATACCTCGCTGATCAACCTGTTCTACCAGCAAACCATGACCCCGCGGGGCCTCGTCACGCAGCCGACCGGGCTTGGCATCGTCGCGATGCTGGCGCCGCTGGCCTTCATCCTGGTGCTGAGCTTCGGCGTGAACCGCCTCTCGCGCAGTGGCGCGCAGGCGCTCTATTGGGCCTTCTGCGCCGCGATGGGCCTGAGCCTAACGAATATCTTCCTGCTCTACACCGGCACCTCGATCGGCCGCGTGTTCCTGATCACGGCGGGCACCTTCGCCGCGATGAGCATCTATGGCTACACGACGAAGTCCGATCTGACGCGGATGGGCAGCTTCCTGATGATGGGCCTGTTCGGCATCGTCATCGCCGGCCTGGTGAATATGTTCATCGCCAGCTCGGCGCTGCAATTCGCCATCAGCATTGTCGGCGTTCTGGTTTTCGTTGGCCTGACTGCCTACGACACTCAGCGCATCAAGCTGACCTACCAGGAATACGTCCATGCCCAGGGCTTCGATGAAGCCGCCAAGCACAGCGTATTCGACGCGCTGGCGCTGTATCTGAACTTCATCAACCTGTTCATGCTGCTGCTGCAGCTTTTTGGTAACCGCAACAACAACTGAGATTTGCTGCGGACTGACTCTGGCGGCTGAATCGAAAAGGGCCGGGGAGCAATCCCCGGCCCTTCTTCTTTGGCGTGATCCAGAAGACTCGGTCGGCCTTGAGGCCTCAGTCGGCCTTCAGAAACGTCGTCAGCTTGGCGATCGCACCCATCTTGTCGATCTGGTCCAGCGCGGCAAGCTCTGCCGCGAGGCGATCCAGCGCCGACTCATAGATCTGGCGTTCGGAGAAGCTTTGGTCCGGCTGCCCGGCATTGCGGTGAAGGTCACGCACGACCTCCGCAATGGCCAGCGGATCGCCGGAATTGATCTTAGCGTCGTATTCCTGCGCCCGGCGCGACCACATGGTGCGCTTGATGCGCGCGCGGCCCTTCAGGATAGCCAGCGCCTCATCGAACAGCTTGCGGGTGGCGAGCTTACGCAGGCCGGCGGTGCGCGCCTTGGAGACGGGCACCCGCAGCGTCATGCGGTTTTCCTCGAAGGTGATGTGGATCAGCTCCAGCTTGTGGCCGGCGATCTCTTCGACGGCGATACGCTCCACCTTGCCCACGCCATGGGTCGGATAGACCACGTAATCGCCTTCGACGAAGATCTCCGCCTTGGCCATCGGCCGCTGCATGACCGTCGGCGCGCCCGGCGGGCGGGAGGGCTGCGGCGGGCGCTGCGGAATCGGGGGCTGAATCGGACGCGGTGCTTCAGCGCGGGGTGCCTCGGCCAGCGCGGCAACGGGAGCCGGAGCAACCGGAGCCGGAGGAGCAACGGCGACGGGCGGCGCGACCGGAGCAGCCACTTCAGCGACCGGCATTGGCGCTACGATTTTCGGGGCCACCACTTTCTCGGCCACTTCCGCCGGCGCGGCATTCGCCACAGGCTTGGTGACCGGCGCGGTGACCATCTTGTCCTGCTTGGTCGTCAGCGGCTGTGCCGCGACCTTCGCCTGGATTGCGGGCGGCTTGGCGATCAGCGCGGCCGGAGCTTTGGCTACTGGCTTGACCGCCTGCACAGCCGCCACCTTCACTGGCGCGGCTTTGCTGGCGGCGGGAGTTGCAGCAGCCTTTGGCGCCGGGGGCTTCGTTGCCGCAGCTGTCGTCACTTTCTTCGTCACAGTCTTTGTCACCGTCCGTGTTGCGGCAGCCTTGCCGGCCGCCGGCTTGTCCTTGCCGCCGGTGCGCGTTTGCGCCGCCGGCTTGCCACTCGCCGGCTTTTGCGCCGGAGCTTTGGGTGCCGCTTTCGCGGCAATCTTTGTCGTCGGGGCCTTGCTTGCCCCTTTCTTGTCGACCGCTTTCGGGGCTGCCGCCTTTGGGGCGGTCCCTTTCGGCGCGGGTTTGGCCACCGCCTTGCCCGCGGCTAACTTGCCCGCCGGCTTGGCCATGCTTTTGGCCGGCGCTTTGGTCGCCGTCTTGGGCGACCCAGCTGCCGGTCGCGCAGAAGCCGCGCCCGATCGCACCTTATTGGAAGCTGCAGATTCCTTCATCGAGGACTCCCCGCACCCGTCACACGCCTGTCGCATCATCCCCGGCCAAACGATCAGGTGGCCCCCACACCGGCAGCACACAAGCCCGCCCGCGCCATAAGGCCGGACAGTCTGTGAGAAAGCTGGTGAGGCGAGGCCGGTCCGCGAACCGTCCGCCCATCCGATCACCTGATCCGCATTGCGGCGGGCGCTCACGCGCCAGGGCATGACCTAGCTGCGTCCGCGCCCGAAGCAAATTGTGCGGAACAATTTGATCAGCGGTTTAGCCAATATATCAGATATTTGGCCTCAAGTCATGGGTCTGCAATGCTGTCCGATGTCGACAGGCGCAGTGCAGACCCCTACGACTCTCGGGTCAGACGAGCGTGAAATTGGCCTGGGAGCCGCATTTTCGACTCAGGGAGTGCCCGGCTCGGTCGAAAACAATGCCTTCTTGCCCGGCTTGCCTTTCCACTCATCGGCATCGCCCGGGGCTTCGCCCTTGCGGGTGATATTGGGCCAGCTGGTGGCATGTGTGCGGTTCAGTTCCGCCCAGTCCGCGGCCTTGTCATCGCTGTCAGGCACAATGGCTTCGGCGGGACATTCCGGCTCGCATACACCGCAATCGATGCATTCGTCGGGATGAATGACCAGCATGTTCTCGCCGACATAGAAACAGTCGACGGGGCAAACCTCGACGCAGTCCATGTACTTGCACTTGATGCAGTTTTCGGTGACCACATAGGTCATCTGGATATCCTGATCTTGTGGCTGCGCGGAGCCCCGTGCAGCGGGGGAATTTGGCGCGGGGATATGCCGGCCTTTGCCTGCTTGCGCAAGTGCGGGATCACCCTCACAGCAATGCTTTCACCGCTACACCGGACTGGAGACGATCCATCTCCCGATCCGGCCGTTCATGGAATTTCCTCATAGATCGCCCGCGCCTCCTCCGCCGAACCCCGGCGTGGAGGCAGTGCCAGGATGCGAAGGACCACGACCCGCCCGCCAAGGCCGAGCGTCAACACGTCGCCCACCCTTACCTTGGCGTGCGGCTTTTCCGTGGGTTGGCGATTGATCCGCACCGCACCCTGCTCCACTAGCGCCGCGCAATCAGTGCGGCCACGGCGGAAGCGGGCGCACCAGAGCCAGAAATCCAGCCGCTGGAAGTCTTCCGTACCGCTCACGCCGCCTTCTCACCCCGCAATTGCGCTAAAACAGAGAACGGCCCTTCGCGCGGTGGCTCGGGTTTGGCAGCCGGGCGCGGCGCCCGGAATTTCCGCGCCTTGCGGGGTGGGTGCAGCATCGATGGGGTTGGTGGGCCGAACTGTTTACGGTCTAGGGACTTGCCCTCGGCCAGCCGCAGGCCGAGCGCCTCCATCATGGCCGGCAGTGTTCCCGGCTGTGCCGAGAGGCGCGAAGAAATATCCGTCGGTAGCGGGATCGGCCCGCGGCGTGTCGCCAGGATCAGCTCGGCGGCGAGCCGCTCCGCCACATCGATCCGCACCAGCAATGCCCCGCCGCTGATCCAGCCGAGTCCGTGGGCCATCTTGTCACTCAGCCCGGAGGGCCTCGTCTGGCTCACCCGCTCCGGGGCGGGCAGCGGGGATGCCGGATCGAGCCCGTGCCACAAAGCCAGCAGCCTGGCCCGCAGCCGGGCCGGGCGAGGCTTGAGCAGGCCGGGCACGCACATGGCGAACCGCCCCGCCTGGATGCCGGCGCGTTTCAGCGCCAGGCGGGTCTCGGGCAAAAGCTCAGGGGCTGGCATCAGTACGCCCCCCGCTTCCTCCAGCAGATGCAGCGGGCCCCGCAGCGCCGCATTGGCCTTGCCGTGGCCCAGCGCGATGAACAGCGGCGCCAGTTCCGCGCCCACCAGCTCATCCAGCCAGCGTTGCAGGCGTTGCCGTGCCCGCTCGCGCTCCGCCGAATCCAGTGTCTCCTCCGAGAGCATCCGCACGGTCGGGCGCAGCAGCGCATGGCCGCGCATCAGCCGGGCCACCGGATTGGCATCCCAGGCGATCTGGAGGTCGTCACTGAGGGTAAAGTCCGCCGAGTCGGCCCGCTCCAGCGCCGCCACCCGGCGCGGCATCTCTTCGCGCAGTGCGCGGCGGGCGGCGCGCAGGACGATCTGCTTTTCGGGACCCTCGGCCATCGGATCGGGGCTGAAGGAGAAGCCGCGCAGCTCGCCGACCGGATGGCCCTCGACCACAACCTCGCCCCGTTTCGTCACAGCCGAGAGCAATTCAGATTTGTCCGCATCCTCCAGCCGGCGCAGCAGATGGGTGGCGCGGCGATCGACAAACCGGGCGGTCAGCCGCTCGTGCAGCACGTCCGACAGCTTGTCCTCGATCTCGCGGGTGCTGTCCTGCCAATGCTTCGCATCGTCCACCCAGTCGGCGCGGGCGGCGATATAGGACCAGGTGCGGATGCCGGAGAGCCGGGCCATCAGCGTGTCGATATCGCCATCGGTGCGAGACATCGCCGCCATCTGGCTCGCCATGAAATCCACAGGAAGGAAGCGCGCATCGGTCAGTTGCGTGAACAGCCGGCGCACCAGGCGGACATGGCTCTCATCGTAGAGCTTGCGGAAATCCGGCAGCTGGCAGCACTCCCAGAGCAGCCGCAGACGCGATCCCCGTGCGGCGCGGCCCCGGATTTCCGGATCGGCGGCCAGTGTGCGCAGCGTCAGCAGGTCGGAGGCATCATTGCCGCGCACCAGGGCGCGGTGGCGGGGCGGGGCCTGGAGGCTGGCGACCAGCGCGTCGAGATGGCTGAAATCGAGGTTTTCATTGCGCCAGAATAATTGGCCCAGCGGCTCGAAGGAATGCGTCTCCACCGCCTCGACAAGCTGGGGTGGCATCGGGCGGCACTCGGCGGTGGTGCCGAAGGTGCCATCGCGCATGCCCCGCCCGGCGCGGCCGGCGATCTGGGCCACTTCGCCAGGCAGCAGGGCGCGCGGCCGGTGGCCGTCGAACTTGGACAGGCCGGCGAAGCCGACATGGTCCACATCCATGTTCAGGCCCATGCCGATCGCATCGGTGGCGACCAGGAAATCGACCTCCTTTTCCTGATACAGCGCCACCTGGGCATTTCGGGTGCGCGGCGAGAGCCGCCCCATCACCACCGCGCAGCCCCCCCGCCGGCTGCGGATCATCTCGGCCAGCGCATAGACATCGTTGGTGCTGAAGGCGACGACGGCGCTGCGCGGCGGCAGGCGGGCGAGCTTGCGATGGCCGGCATAGGTGAGCTGGGAGAGACGCGGGCGGCTCTCCACGATGGCATGCGGCACCAGGGCCTGGAGCAAAGGGCGGATAGTCTCCGAGCCAAGAAAGATGGTCTCCGAACGGCCACGCGCATGCAGCAACCGGTCGGTGAAGATATGGCCGCGATCGGGATCGGCACAGAGCTGGATTTCATCGACAGCGACGAACTCGACATCACGGTCCAGCGGCATGGCCTCGACCGTGCAGGAGAACCAGCGCGCATGCGGCGGGATGATTTTTTCCTCGCCGGTGATCAGGGCCACTTGGCTGGCGCCCTTGCGGGCCACCATGCGGTCGTAATTCTCGCGGGCCAGCAGGCGGAGCGGGAAGCCGATGATGCCGGAGGAATGGGCGAGTAGCCGCTCCATGGCCAGATGCGTCTTGCCCGTATTGGTCGGGCCCAGCACGGCGCGGACCGCACGGTTGGTCAGCCCGGAATGGGCGCCTGCACGTGGGGCGGCGCTGCGGCTGACGTGCTCGGTCATGCGGCGAATCTTTGGCTGTGCCGGGGCAGATTGCAACAGCCGTCTTGCTACCTTGCGGTGAAGTCTTGCTTGGGCCACCCGGATTTCTGGCGGCCCTGGCCGAAAGGGCGCTTGGACAATTGTCCGGCATGGCTCCCTTGCCGAGAGTGACTTGTAACAAAGTTGTGAAATATGGCAGTATGGCTGTGACAACTGTTTCAGTCCCGCACCCCACATGACCTTTCGCAACCTCGACTGTATCGCCGTCCCAGGCGAGCCGGCCCGCAAGCTGCACGCAGTGACAGAAGCGGGCCGCGATGCATTTCTGTCCGGGCTGCCAGCGGCGCAGGCAGGCTTCCTCAAGGAATCAGGTTTCACTGCCGCGAGCGGTGAGGTTTTTTTGCTGCCTGGGCCGGATGGGGCTGAGGCAGCTGTGCTCGGGCTTGGCGCCACCGCGACGCCCTGGCCGTTTGGCGCCGCGGCAACGAAACTGCCCGTAGACAGCGCCTGGAGTCTGGTTCCCGGAGAGTACCGGCACGAGGATGCGGTGCTGGGGTTCTGCCTTGGCGCCTATACCTTCGATCAATTTCGCAAGCGTTCGCGCAAGCCAGTTCGCCTGGTGGTGCCAGCCGGTGCCGAGGCCGCGATTGCGGAGGCGGAAGCGATCTGGATGGCGCGCGATCTGGTGAATACGCCGGCCAATCTTCTGGGGCCGGCCGAACTAGCTGATATGGTCGTCCAACTTGCCGCGCGATTTGGCGGCGAGTCGGCGCTGATCACCGGTGCGGAAATGGCGCGGGAATATCCGGCGGCCTATGCGGTCGGGCGCGGTTCGGCCCGACCCCCAGTTGTGGCAAAGTTGCGTTGGCGAGGAAGCAAGGCTTCCGATTCAGCGCCGCTGATCGCGCTGTGCGGCAAAGGCGTCTGTTTCGATTCCGGTGGATATGATCTGAAACCTTCCACAGCGATGTTGCGCATGAAGAAGGACATGGGCGGCGCCGCGGTGATGCTCGGCGTCGCGCGACTGATCATGCAGGCGGATCTTCCGGTGCGTCTCGCGCTGCGGATTGGCTGCGTCGAGAATATGGTTTCCGGAGATGCGTTGCGCCCGCTGGATGTAATCCAGACGCGGCGCGGCCTAACCGTTGAGGTCGGCAATACGGATGCGGAGGGGCGCTTGGTTCTATGTGATCTCATCGCCGACGCATGCGACGACTCTCCTGATCTTTTGATCGATGCGGCGACGCTGACCGGAGCCGCGCGAGTCGCCCTCGGCCCTGATTTTCCCGCGCTGTTTTCTAACAACGATTTGATTTCTGAAGCGTTACTCCTGGCTGGGAGAGAAACGCACGATACGCTCTGGCGGTTGCCGCTGGTGGCGGAATACGAGTCCTGGTTGAAGAGTCCGGTCGCGGATATCTCCAATGTGTCGTCACGCCCCCATGCCGGTGCAATCGTAGCAGCAAATTTTTTGCAACGCTTTGTCACTGGGGGGGTGCGCTGGGCGCATCTCGACACATATTGCTGGAATGATCTAGCAAGACCTGGACGCCCCGAGGGTGGCGAAGCCCAGGGGATGCGCGCAATTTGGCGAGGAATCACATCGATTCTTCATCCAAATGGGCGCGGGTAACGTAACAAGCGAACAAGTTTCGAATATCGCGTGTTTTTCCTGCTGCTTCAAACCGAGATCGACGCGTTACTAGCCCAAACAGACTATGGAAACTCCCTATCCGTTGCGGCACGATCGCAAATCGTGCCGCTATAAACCTCGAGAGGATTAGCTGAAATGCCTGTGAACCCGTCCGCCGACCAGCTTGTTGGCACTCTTCGGGACACCATTGTTGCGCTTGTGCGTCGCGATGGTCCGGATCTCTCGGCGCGCCAACTGGGCGTGTTCCTGACCTGCTATTTGCAGGACGGGGCACATACAGTGCGTGGCCTCGCCGCCGATCTCAATGTCTCCAAGCCTGCCATCACCCGCGCGCTCGACCGCCTTGGTGAGCTTGATCTTGCACGCCGCAAGGTCGATCCGATGGATCGCCGCTCAGTGCTGGTACAGCGCACGCTCAAGGGTGCGGCGTTCCTGCGCGATCTGCGTTCGATCATGACAGAAGCTGCTGGCGCCGCCCGCAAGTCGAGCGGGGAATCCTCTGGGCGCGGCAAATCGTAAAACGGCTGAAGCGATTTCTGGCCTAACCGGGGGGTGAGGCCAGATCGAAAGATTAGCTGCGTAGGCGGGTGACGGTCGCGGTTGTGGAATGGCCTGGCATGAGCTGGGCCAGCATGACGCGTCCGCCCCATTCCTGCACCAGCTCGGAACCGACGACGCGGTCCACCGTGTAGTCGGCGCCCTTGACCAAAAGGTCGGGGCGCAGCGCCTTGATAAGGTCGCGCGGCGTATCTTCCTCGAAGATGCAGACAAGAGCGGCGGTAGCGAGGCTGGCCAGCACGGCTGCCCGCGCAGCTTCCGGCTGTACTGGCCGCGTCGGGCCTTTCAGGCGGCGCACGCTGGCATCGCTGTTCAGCCCGATCACCAGCCGGTCGCAGGCGGCGCGCGCCTGTTCCAATAGATGGACATGCCCCGGATGCAGCAGGTCGAAGCAGCCATTGGTGAAGCCGACGCGCCAGCCCTTCTGGCGCCAGCGTTCCACCTGTTCGGCTGCCTGCTCGCGGGTGACGATCTTGCGCAGCGCGCTGCCCTGGGCGGTCAGTGCCGCCACCAGGTCGCTCTCGCGCGCCACGGCGGTTCCGACTTTGCCCACCACGATGCCGGCCGCCACATTGGCCAGGCGGGCTGCTGCCGGCATACCGATATTGACCGCCAGGGCCGCCGCCAGGGCCGCGACCACCGTGTCGCCAGCGCCTGAGACGTCATAGACCTCCGGCGCCTCGGCCGGCATATGCAGTTCGGACTCTGCCGCGATCAGGCTCATCCCGTCTTCCGAGCGGGTCACCAGCACCGCGCCGACTCCGGCCGTGCCGATCAGGTAGCGTGCTGCGGTGACGATTTCTTCCTCGCTGCCAACTGGCATGCCAGTGGCGATTGCCAATTCTTTCCGGTTCGGCGTCAGTAGGTCCGCACCGGCATAGCGGGTGTAATCGGTCCCTTTCGGATCGACGATGACGGGCCGGCCGATTTCCTTGGCTGCCTTGATCAGCGCCTGGGCGGTTTCGGCCGACAGCGTGCCCTTGCCGTAATCCGACAGCACGGTGAGCGAGGTCGCGGCCATGCTGTCACGCGCAATGCGCAGCAGGCGTTCGGCGAGCTTGGGGTGGATCGGGCCGGTCTGTTCGCGGTCCGCGCGCAGCAATTGCTGGCCCTGGGCAATATAACGCGTCTTCACCGTAGTGGTCCGCCCGCCTTGCACCAGCAGCCAGGGTTCCACATTCGGCTGGCCGCCGATAAGCGCGGTGAGGTCCGAGCCGGCCTGGTCATCCCCGACCACCGCCACGAAGGAGACGGCTGCGCCGAGGGCTGTCAGGTTGCGGACGACATTGGCCGCCCCCCCAGGCACGGCGACTTCGCGCTCCACGGTGACAATCGGGATCGGCGCTTCCGGGCTGATGCGCGTCACCGAGCCATAGACGTAGCGGTCCAGCATGGCATCGCCGATGACCGTGACGCTGGCCTTGGATAAGCGGGACAGGATTTCGACCAGATCGGCATTGGCATGCGGCCCGAGCGCGGATGGCGCCGGGTTGGCAACGGCGGTGGTGGAATCGCTCTCGCGCAGCGCCGCGGCGTCGCGTTCGGCGGCCGGGTCGGGCAGCGTGGTGACGGACATAATCAACCGCTAGCCTCCGAAGGGACGTCTGGCAAGGTGGGCTCATTCTTTCCCTGCGGCCCTTAACCGAGACTTAAGCTCTCCGCCGCATCATGGCCGTGGCCCAGAACTGGGATCAGAGCCGTGAAAAACTCCGCTGCGACATCCGCCACGATAGGCGGCACATGGGCGCCCAGGCGCCCCCGGGGCTTCGTTTTCCTGCCACAAGCGCCGACAAGCGCTTATGGGGGCCGTCGGTGATGCGTGCCGAGGCCATTGTAGGGTCGCGCGCCGGGTCCGACGCCGTCCAGGCCCCGCAGGACATGCTGCGGCGTATCGCGCGTGGCCGCTCGGCGCGGGTTGTGGTGATCCTGCACCTCTCGCGACTGCGCGCCCCTGCCCCGCGGCCGCATCATCACCGTATCGCCCGTGCCATTCTCAACGAAGCCGCGCAACGCCATGGCGGCCAACTTTTCACCATGGCCAATGCGGACATTGTGCTGCTCTGCGAGCCCAGCTTCCTTGGCACTTCCGCCGGCCGGCACAGCCCGGCGGAGATGCTCGCCGCGCTATTCCGCCCGGATGCGGGAGAGGGTGACGCGCTGGTCGACTGCGTGTTGTTGCCGGAAGACTCCGCGGTGGTCGATGCATATGTGGCGGCACGTCTGGCCGATCCGGCGCTGCGTCCTGCCGTGCGGCTTGGCGCCCGGACTCCACTGTCGATCGCTGAGAGCATTTCGCCGGGCGTGGATGTCACGGACATGATCTCCCGGCGCCTCGTCGTGCGTATTGACCAAGGGCGCGGCGGGTTGCGGCCGGATGGCGAGCGGGTCGGGATCGGCATAGAGGCGCTGATCCGCCGGCATCCCTCCTGCGCGGCGGCCCAGGATGACCCGTTTCTGCGCCAGCATCTGCGCGGATTCCTCGGCTCGGCCCTCATGCAGTCCCTCAGGCGTGATCTGACGGCGCGCGATGGCCTGCATCGCGGCCCAGGCGAGGCGTCTGGCCTGCCCTGGCAGATCGACCTGGGTGCTGCCGGTGTTCTCTCGGATGGCTTCGAGCCCTTCGCAGAGGAGTGCCTGGCGCAGCGCCCGCGCAGCCAGATCGTGCTGGGCCTGCGCGAGTTTTGCGCTGATCCGGAGCATTTCCTCGCCGCCTGCGCGCGCATCCGGGCGGCGCGCATGGGCGTGCTGCTGCATGTCGGGCCGGTGAGCAGTCTCCCCCTGATTCAGCCACGCGCGCTTGCGGCTGGCGCCATCGCGCCCGATGCGATTGCACTCGACTGGGATAACCGCCTTGCCACTGCGGCGCCAAGCGACCGCGCCGTCATTGAGGCGGCGCTGCGCTTACTGCCGCTGGACCGCGTGATCCTGTCCGCCACTGATAGCGAGGCGGCGATGCTCTGGGGCGCGGTCCGCAACATGCCGCGTTTCGAAGGCCGTCACGTCGATCTGTTGCTTGCTACGCGGAAACTCGAGAAGCGCCGCCAGGACGATGGCCGCGCGCGGCTGCTGGCCCAGGCTCCGGCCGAGCTGAACGCGGCAATGCCAGCGGCTTTTGCACATGCCGCGCTGCGGACCGGCCGGGCCGCCGAAGCGGTGGGGGCGGCGGCATGAATGCGATGATCCAGACCCTTGCCGAAGTCGATGCCGGGCTGCACGGCGCCCGCGCCCTAGCGACTTTGGCGCGTGACAGCGCGGTCACTGGCGTGACCCGCCAGGGCCTCTTTCTCGACCTGACCAGCCTACCGCGCGGCGATGTCCGCGCCGAGACAGTTCAGCGCGCGCGCGATGCCGTGGAGCCTTTGCTCGACGGCAATCGTGCGCGGCTTTTCGAGCTTCCCGATGCCTCGCTTGTTGTTGTCTGGCGATCATTGCCGGCGGGGCTTCTGGAGCGCGTGGGGCGGGTGCTTGCTGAGACGCCATTGGATCGGATGAGGGAAACCGCCACCCTCGCCGATGTGGCGTCCGTGCTGCACCTGCCCCGTGATGCGCGCAAACTGGCCGACCGGATCGAGGCCAGCCTGCTGCCCGCAGCGGAAGAGGAGGAACACGCAACACTTGCGCCCCTGCATCTCGCCGATCTGGCCAGGATCGAGCGTGCGGTCGCGCATGCGGACCTGATCGGATTTCTGCGCCGCCAGCCGATCTATGCACGCGTCGGCGATGGGTTCGAGCAGGCCTGGGAGAGACGGGCGCTGTCGGTCGATGCGATTATCGGTCATCTGCATCCGGGCTATGACGCCGGCGCCGATCCCTGGCTGTTCCGCCGCCTCACCCGCCTGCTCGATACGCGTTTGCTCTCGCTGCTGGCGACGCCCGAGCAGTTGCGCAGCGCCCGGTCCGTGTCGATCAATGTGACGGTTGAGACACTGCTCTCGCCAGAGTTCCTGCATTTCGATGCCATGCTGCCGGCGCGGCTGCGCGGCGCCGTGGTACTGGAGCTCGATGCGCTGGATATCTTGCAAGACCCCGCGTCGTTCAGCTTTGCCCGCGCCTTTGTGCGTGGCCGGGCATACCGGATTTGCCTGCGCGGGATGAACGACCTGCTGCTGCCGATGATCAACCTGCCGGCGCTCGAGTTGGACTATGTGCAGATCAGGCATTCTCAGGCGTTAATGCGTGCACCTGAATTGCTGGAGGCAGCACAGGCATCCGGGGCGGCTGTGGTGTTGAGCCGGGTCGACTCGCATGCGGCGCTGTCTTGGGGGCAGTTTCGCGGTGTGACGCTGTTTCGTGGCCGGGTGTTTTCCCAAAAACGCGCCTCGGCTGCCTGATCGCGACTATTGCCGGGCCGGGCGCGGTTTCCCGGCGGCGGCCGATGCGCTATGCCCCGCGCATGGATGCGATCCGTGTCGAGGCTCTGACCAAACGCTACGAAGCGACGCTGGCGGTCGATGATATCGCCTTTGTCGTGCAGCCGGGCGAAACTGTTGGCCTGCTGGGCGGCAATGGCGCCGGCAAGACCACCACGATTGCCATGCTGCTCGGCCTGCTGGTGCCGAGTTCGGGCAAGATCACCGTGCTAGGCCATAACATGGCGCGCGATCGCTATGCGGCGCTGGCGCGGATGAATTTCTCTTCCCCCTATGTCGCTTTGCCGCAGCGCCTGACCGTGGCGGAAAATCTGCGCGTCTATGGGCATCTTTATGGCGTGCGCCATCTTGAGGACCGTATCGCCGAACTGGCACGCGAACTCGATCTCGGCGATTTGCTGACGCGCAAGGCCGGGCAACTTTCAGCCGGGCAGAAGACGCGCGTGGCGCTGGCGAAATCGCTGATCAACCGGCCCGATGTGTTGCTGCTCGATGAGCCGACAGCCAGCCTCGATCCCGATACCGGCGATATGGTCCGCACCTGGCTAGAAAAATACCGCGCTGAATCCGGCTGCGCGATCCTGCTGGCCTCGCACAACATGGACGAGGTGGAGCGCATGTGTTCGATGGTGCTGATGATGCGCAAAGGCCGGATCGTCGATCGCGGCAGCCCTGCGGAGTTGCTGGAGCGCTACGGCCAGGAAGATCTGGAGGAAGTGTTCCTCGATATTGCCCGTGACCGGCCGCGTGCGGTGAGTCCGTGAGCGCGTCGCGGTTTACCGGAGGGTCGCCGCGCCGCATCTGGGGCCTGGTCTATCGTCATCTCTGCCTCTATCGCGGTTCCTGGCCGCGCCTGCTGGAACTCGCCTACTGGCCGACGCTCTCCCTGTTCATCTGGGGTGCGACGGCGAATTTCATGAGCAACGGCATCGCGGGCGGCGGGACGACTGGCGCTATCGCCATGGCCGGCTCGATGGTGAT
>CANJOG010000010.1 GCA_947475475.1 Acetobacteraceae bacterium | reverse complement strand
TCCACGTCGTGCGATTTCCGTTTGTCTATCTCGCGGCACTTTGGCCCTTCGATACATTTGTCGCCGGCTCTCAAGATCATCCAATGCTCCGCGCGGCAAGGGCTCCAAATGCACCTACACCTTTTCCCTTCGGATTTCATGACGCAGCCCTTGGCCGTCTGAGAGATTCTGTCGCTGATCCAGAAGAGCGCCTTAGCGCCTATCGAGAACTGCGCTTTTCCAAAGTGCCAAACCTTGTCCGGTATGCCGAGTATGAAGAGGCCCGCCTGCTCAATGACGATAAACGGCTAGGCTACTCTATCGGGCGGTTTGTGGTGGATAATTATCGCCACATTCGCCTGTTCCACGCCATAACCCACCCAACGGTTCAACTGATTGAACGACTTGCGTTTGAGGTTCTGGGACAACTTGGATTTCCGCGCGCCATAGATGAAGTGCCGCCGATGCCCCATGATTACCTGAAGCAATATCAGGTTCCGCTACATCCAAAAGTGATCGAAGCGCTTAGCCTGGAATGGGTTTCGCCCGCCACCGAGTACCAACAGTTAAACGGTGAAATGCTGAGCTTTGACGACTATTTTCGGCGCTATGTGAATTTCCCTGTCGAATAGGCGTTCTATCGATCACCGGACAATTTGATGTTGAGATAGACCGCTTATGACGGGCGACTTCAGTAGGCCAAGATTGGCCAGCTGGCTCTTGCATTGCTGTCCGACGACCGATCACTGAGGGGTGCGCGATACTGCGTGCCCATATGGCGTAGCTTGATTGGACGAAACCTGTTTCCTTTCGCGGCCGATTGTCCTTAAGCTCGGTCCCAACGAAACAAGGGGCGGGCCGGATGATCGGACGACGCGCACTCGTAGCGGGAAGCATTCTGGGGGGCATATCCACTGCCCGAGCAGCCAGTGAGGTTGACCTTTTGCTCGTCATGGCCGTCGACGTATCGCGCTCGATCGATGCCGAAGAAGCGCAGATGCAACGCCAGGGCTATCGCGATGCAATGAGCGATCCGCGTGTGCTCGCCGCCATCAGGAGCGGGCCGACAGGCGCCATTGCGGTCGCCTATGTCGAATGGGCGGGCTTTCAGTATCAGCAATTGATCATTCCCTGGACGCGCATCGGCTCCGAGATCGAGGCGCGTGCCTGGTCGGCGACGCTGGAGCGCTCGCCGCGTCAGTCCATGAGCTGGACGAGCATTTCTGGCGCGCTGTCGTTCAGCCGCGGCGTGCTGGCGGATTCTCCGTTTGAGGCGGCGCGGCGGGTGATCGATGTGTCGGGCGATGGGCGCAATAATAACGGGCCGCCGGCTGAGCAGGAGCGTGACCGGCTGATATCGGAGGATGTCACCATCAACGGGCTGCCGATCGTCAATGAGCGGCCGAATTTTGGCTATGTCGAGCGCGGGCTTGAGGAGTACTATCGCAACTCGGTCATTGGCGGTGTCGGCGCGTTTCTGATCGTGGCCGATGATTTCGCGGCTTTTGGAGCGGCGATCCGGCGCAAGCTGATCCGCGAAATCGCGAGCGCGCCGGCGAGTTCGTTTGGCTGAGGTGCCGCTGCATCAGCAGGTTCCGCCGGCGAGGCGGCCATCGGCCATGGCGTGTTCGAGAAAGCGCGGCCGATTGGCATCGCCGATGACGCGCAGGTCGATCTCTGCGTCCTGCAAGTCGTCGAACAGCTCGCGGTTGGAGCGATTAGCCGAGACGTAGATAACGAGATCGGCGGGAATGGCGGTGACCCGGTTCGGGCGCGCAGCCGCGTATTCATAAGTTGGCCTGATGGCAACAGTGTTGCTGTCAACTGAAGCCAGATAGTGCCGGGCATGGATGACGAAATGACCGTTATCCAGCCGCGAGAGTGCCGGCTCGACGATGCGGGCATTCTCCACCATGGGTGCGACGGCCGGATGGCGGGTCACGAAGGTCACGTTGAGGCCAGCCTGGATCAGTTGTTCGGCCGCAGCCAAAGCCTCGTAATGGCCGAGATCATCGATAACAACAGCATTTTTTGCAGTCGCCGGCAGCTTGCGGGTGAACAGATCGAGCGAAGACCAGACATGGTCCTGCTCAAAGCCGGGGATTGGATGGCCAGGATTGGCAACCTGGATGCCATCCATACGCGGCGCCGAGCCGGTGGCGACGATAACACTGTCCGGTGACTCCGCCAGGATATCCTCTCGCGTCACGTAGCTGTTCAGGCGCACATCGACGCCAAGACGGTAGATCTCGCGTTCCAGCCAAGAGAGAATATCGCCGATGCTATGGCGCATCGGGGCCTTCGCGGCGATGTGGAGTGCGCCGCCGAGATTGGGCTGCGCCTCCCACAAGGTGACGCGATGGCCCCGCAAGGCAGCAACCCGCGCGGCCTCCATCCCGGCGGGGCCGCCGCCGATGACATGCACTTTTTTCGGTGCTGCGGGCCGCTCGAGCCGGTCTTCCATGAGCTGGGCTTCGTAGCCGACGGCCGGGTTCACGGCGCAACCCATCACGCCGGTGGGTTTTGCGACACAGACCTGGTTGCAGGCAATGCAGGGGCGCACCTGATCGATCTGGCCGGCAAAGGTTTTGCGCACCAGATCAGGGTCCGCGATCGTCGCGCGCACCATGCCCACGACATCGGCGGTGCCGGCGCGAATGAGCTGGTCCACCTCCTCCATCGTGCGGAAACGGCCCGTGACCAGCACGGGGGATTTCGCGGCACGGATGATCGGCATCGATTCCGCGATCTCGTAGCCCATCGGCTCATGCATGGCGCCGAACAGTTTGGCATAGGCGTGATACGAGCCCATCGAGATGCTGACGTAATCGGTCAGGCCACGCGCCTCGACAAGTTTGACGACCTCGCCGAGTTCATCCGGTGTCAGCCCGCCTTCCGCCTTGTCTGTACCCACGCGCATGCCGACGACGAAATCGCTGGAGACCGCAGCGCGGACGGCGGTGAGAATGTCGAGCAGCAAGCGCGCACGGTTCTCCAGACTACCGCCATATTCGTCTTCGCGGCGGTTCAGACTGGGCGAGAGAAACTGGTGCAGCAGATAGCCGTGGGCGGAATGAACCTCGACGCCATCAAGGCCGATCTTTTCGATGCGTGCGGCAGCGGCGGCATAGCTTTCCACCACTTCCGCGATCATTGCCTTGGTCATTGGCAGCGGCACCGTGCCGCTTTTCGGATTTGGGATGTCGGAGGCCGACCAGGGCTGAGCGCCATCGACACGGTCGAAACTATGACCGGCATGCCAAAGCTGCTGGAAGAGCTTCATGCCATACGGCTTCAGTCGATCCACCAACGGGGCGTAGCTCTCCTCCAGCCCCTTCTCATAGGCGCGCAGCGGCCCTGGGCTGGAAGGATGCACGGCGAGAACTTCGAGAATGCTGAGCGCCACGCCGCCTTTGGCTCGGGCCTCGTGGTAGTCGATGAGTTTCTGGTTGACGAGACCGCCACCGAAATGCGTGCCATGGGCTGGGCGGAAGATGCGGTTTTTCAGCTCCACCGATTTGCCGATGCGCAACGGCTTGTCGACATGGGTAAATTTCATTTTTGTATTTCCCCTTGCGTCCATCAGCAAAAAGGGCCCGCCTCCGTTACAACGGAAGCGAGCCCTCTTCTTATACGTTTACCGCACGCGCGTTTACTTCTTGGCGCGCTTGAGTTCTTCGGTGAGTTTCACGCCGGATTTCACACGGTCCCAGGTATTGGCGTTCACGCCGGCTTCGCGCAGCTTCACCTTCTGGATCTTCTCAGACGGAGTCTGCGGGAAAGCGGCCATGAACTCGATATAGCGTGGCACCATGAAGTACGGCATGCGCGGATCGCACCAGGCGATGATCTCCTCGGCGGTGACTTTGCCACCCTCCTTGAGGATCACGCATGCCTTCACCTCATCCTCGCCGCCCTGCTCGTCCGCTTTCACCGCGATGACAGCACATTCGGCGACAGCGGGATGGGCGCGGACGACGGATTCCACCTCGAAAGAGGAGATGTTCTCGCCACGACGGCGGAGCGCGTCCTTCACCCGGTCGAGGAAGTAGTACCAGCCATCCTTGTCGCGCTTGAGCGCATCGCCGGTGTGGAACCAGAGATTGCGGCGCGCCTCGACGGTCTTCTCGGGCATGCCGAGATAGCCGTCATTGATGGTGAAGGGGAATTTGTTGCGCACCAGAAGCTCGCCGAGCTGGCCTTCCGGCACATCCTCGCCGGTTTCCGGATCTGCCAGGCGGATTTCGAACCACTGGTCCACCAACACACCGCAGGCGCCGGGCGGGAAGTCGCGATCCGGGAGCGACATGAACGGCAGGCAGATTTCGGTCTGGCCAAAGGCTTCGGCGAAACGCTTGTTGCCGAAACGCTCGCGGAACTTGCCCGCGAGATCGGGCGAGGTCGGCGCCGAGTAGATGCAGCGCAGCTTGTGGTCCTTGTCGCCCGCCGTCTCCGGCTGGGCGAGCACGAAAGCCATGGTGGCGCCGAGAAGATTGCAAACTGTGGCGCCGCTGCGACGCATGCGGCCAAGCCAGTCCGATGCGGAGAAGCGGCGATAGAGCACGCAGCGGCCGCCGGCGATCAGGCTCGGATAGACGGTGAGGAATTGCGCATTTCCGTGGAACAGCGGGAAAGCGGTGGCGTATGTATCCTCCTCCGTCAGTTCCATGAACTGCACATCCTGTTCGGAGAACAGATAGAGCTGGGCATGCGGCATCAGCACGCCCTTGGACAGGCCCGTCGTGCCGGAAGTGAACAACACCGCGGCGATATCGCGGGTGGAAACTTCCACGCCAGGATTACTGTCATTGTCGGAATAGAGAACGCTGAAGGGCTGAGTGGTCAACCGCTTCAGCTTCGTCTCGCCTTCCGGCCGCTGCTCGGGATCTTCCCAGAGAATCAGCTTCTGGGCATGCGGCAATTCGTGTTCGACGAAGGCCACGCGCTCGGCCAGCGTATCCGAGGTGATGATGATCTTCGCCTGGCTCAGATTGAGCTGATGGCGGAGGAAATCGCCCTTGTAGGTATCGCCCACAGTGACTTCGGCGGCACCGAGCTTGTTCAGCGCAAACCAGGTGAGCACGTATTCCAGGCAGTTCGGCAGAAAGAGAACAACGCGATCGCCCTTCTTGACGCCCTGGGCGGCAAGACCATGCGCCAGGCGGTTCACTACCTTATTCGTCTCGGCATAGGTCAGCGCCGGGTTTTCATCCGTCCACTGGATGAATGGCTTATTGGCGCGGACGGTTGCCTGATGCTCGAGCACATAGGGCAGTGTCCATTTCTCGCGCGGAAAGGTCGGCTCGAAATGCGGGTAGGTCAGCATGGGGCGCGTCTCTTCTGCTGGTATCTGGTCGGGAAGGAGAGGTTCAGTTCCGCTTCATCGCGGCGAGGGCCTCGCGGAACTGGTGGAAGTTCGGCTTCCGCTTTTCGACGAAGGCCGTGGCACCCTCACGCATCTCAGGACCGCCGGCGAGGCGGATCAGCGTCTGCTGCGCATGCTGGTACATCGGGCTCAGCATATCCCACCACACATTCGAGGTGACCTTACAGAGTTCGATATAGGAAGGCGCGCGCTCGGACAGCTCGTCCACCCAATGCTGCACTTCCGTGCGCAGTTGATCGTGCGGCACGACGCGGTTGATCCAGCCAAGCTCGTAGCACTCCTGTGCGGTGTATTGTTTGCACATCATGGAGATTTCCTTGGCGCGCTTCTCACCGCAATTCAGCGCCATCAGGTTGGTGGCGCCGAAAACGGGCGCGCTGCCGACCTTGGGGCCGGTCTGGCCAAGCTTGGCGTGTTCGGAGGCGATGGCGAAATCGGCGGCAATCACCAGCTCGTTGCCGCCGCCCATGGCCCAGCCATTTACCGCGGCGATGACCGGCATCGGGGCGCGGCGCATTGCGTCGGTGCAGCGAATCGTCTGGCCGAACAGGAAGCGGCCGCGTTCCGGATTCATGTCGGTCAGATCTTTGAGGAACCCGCCGGCGCAGAAGGCCTTGTCGCCCGCACCGGTGATCACGATCGCCGCGTTCAGCCGATCCAGCGCCGCCATTTCGATGGCGTTGGTGAGATCGAGAATCGTCTCGGCATCGAAGGAGTTAAGGCGCTCGGGGTGATTGATTGTGATCCAGGTGCATTTGTCACCCTTCTCGTACAGCACATGTTCGAACTTCATCGTCGCCCTCCGCGGTTAGGGAGCGCGCCGTCCTGCTCGAATGCCACCAGCACGTCGCGAGGGTGACAGGAACCAATGAAGGATCGGGCAGTCTGGAACGCTTCCGGCATTTATTTTGATGATCGCGCATGACTTAAAGGGTCGGGCCTGATCTGGCAATCGGGGCGCAGCATTCTTTCTGATACAAAAAAATCTTCTGATATAAGAAACTGGACTTGCGCCTCGTGGAAAGGGGGAGGTAAGGTGGGATCGCCCCAGCAGGGGTGAGGTCCTTTTACCGATCGGGGCAGCGACGCCCTGACCATGCGCTCCAACGAGACTGCCCGCATGCCAAATGAAATTCCCGCTCGGCCGGAGCTGACCTGGCCGCATAGCCCGAAGGAGCATCGGCCCAAGCCGGCTGCGCCGATGGATGCGAGCGTACGGGAGACAAGCCCGCGCGATGTCGCGACCGGGCATGAACATACAAGGCCGCCGCCGCCCACAATCGTGCGCCCGGTCAGCAATGCCGCGAGCATTCTGCGCCTGCTGAGCCGCACCGGCGCACCGGCGACGCTGACCCAGATTTCCCGCGAGCTTGGGATCAATGTCAGCACCTGCTTCAATATCTTGCGCACGCTGGTCTGGGAGGAATTCGTCGAATTCGAGCCCACGACGAAATGCTATTCGCTCGGCTTCGGGATGATCCCGCTGGTGCAGGGCATTCTGGCCGGCGAAGCGGCATCGCCCGTCGTAAAAGAGCGGCTGCACCAGCTTGCCAATTCCTACCGGCTGACCATCACGGTCTGGCGCCCGACCGGGGACCGGCTGGTGCTGATCGCAGTGGTGGATAATCATGCGGACCTGCGCATCCAGATGCGGCTTGGTCAGAAACTGCCGTTGCTGGCCGGTGCGAGTGGCCGCATCATCGCGGGGCGGCTCGATGTCGATAAGGACGAAGTCAAACGCCGCTTTGCCAAGCTGAAATGGGCGCGCCCGATCAGTTTCGACCGTTATTGGCGCGATGCTCAGCTTGCCGTTGAGCGCGGCTGGGCGGTTGATGATGGCGTCCGTCTCGCGGGCATGACGACCGTGTCGGTGCCGGTGTTGAACCATCAGGGCGGCATCGCCCGCACGCTGTCTGCAGCCATGTTTCGAGGGCAGCATGATGAGCGCGCCCAGCATCGGATCGCCGCCGACCTTCTCAAAATCAGCCAGCAGATGAGCGTGTCCCTCTAGGAATGCACGGCGGCGCCGCGCCCTTGACGGGGTCCGGTCAGTTCGCCAAATCAGACACGCACCACAAATAAGCCCACTCAACACGCAGGTCAGGAAGCATGCGCAGCATTTTCACCACCGAGCATGAGATTTTCAGGGATCAGGCGCGCCGGTTCATCGCCGAGCAGGTCACCCCGCATCATGCCCAATGGGAGAAGGACGGCATCGTCCCCCGGTCGGTCTGGTTGAAGGCGGGCGAAGCTGGGCTGCTCTGCATGACTATGCCGGAAGAGTATGGGGGCTCCGGCGCCGATTGGGGATTCTCGGCTGTCCTGATTGAGGAAATCGTGCGCGCCAATGCCAGCGGCCTGGGCTTTCCGCTGCATAACGACGTCGCCGCTCCCTATATCCTGACATATGGGACTGAGGAGCAGAAAAAGATCTGGCTGCCGCAGATGGCGCGCGGCGAACGCATTGGCGCGATTGCCATGACCGAGCCCGGCATCGGCAGCGATCTGAAGGCCGTGCGCACCTCCGCCAAGCGCGATGGCGATCACTACGTGATCAACGGTCAGAAAACCTTCATCACCAACGGGCAGAATTGCGGCCTGGTGATTGTGGTCTGCAAGACCGATCCGGAAGCCGGCGCGAAAGGCATGTCGCTCATCGTTGTCGAGGAGGGCACGAAGGGTTTCAGCAAGGGCCGCAATCTCGAAAAGATCGGCATGCATGCGCAGGATACGTCGGAGCTGTTCTTCGACGATGTACGGGTGCCGGTGGCCAACCGTCTTGGCGATGAGAATGCCGGGTTCAAATACCTGATGTTCCAGCTGGCGCAGGAGCGTTTGATCATTGGCGTGCGCGCCGCCGCCTCCGTCGAGGCGATGCTGGCGACCACGATCGATTACGTTAAGCAGCGCAAGGCCTTCGGCAAGACGGTGTTCGATTTCCAGAACACCAAGTTCAAGTTGGCCGATGCCCGTGCCCAGAGCGAGATGCTGCGCGTGTTTGTCGATCACTGCATCGGGCTGCATCTGGAGGGCAAACTCACCCCGGAGAAGGCTGCGATGGTGAAGCTGCAAGGGGCAGAGATGCAGGGCCGCATCCTCGACGAATTGCTCCAGCTGCATGGCGGCTACGGCTTTATGTCGGAATACCCGATCGCCCGCGCCTGGGCCGATGCGCGCGTCATGCGCATCTATGCCGGCAGTTCGGAGATCATGCGCGAGATTATCGCCCGCACGCTCTGATCGCGCCGCACAAGCAAGGGGCCGCCGCATCCGATGGGGTGCGGCGGCCTTTTTCGTGACCTTGCCGCGACGCGGCCCCGCGCGGACAATGGCGATCCACCCACCTTACCCGAACATGCCCCAGCCACTCGCCACGCTGACGCTCGACTTGCCGGACGAAGCGGCCACACGCCGCTTCGGCGCCGTACTGGCGCATCTGCTCCGGCCCGGCGACATCGTGCTGCTCGATGGCTCCTATGGCGCCGGCAAGTCCACGCTGGCGCGTGCGATCCTACGCAGCATGGCGGGCGATCCGGCGCTGGATGTGCCGAGCCCAAGCTTCACCCTGGTGCAGGAATACGAGACCCCCGCCGGCGATGTCCGCCATTACGACCTGTGGCGGATCAGCAATCCGGGCGAGCTCGCCGAGCTGGGCTGGGGCCCGGGATCGGAAGCAATCAATTTGGTGGAATGGCCGGAAAAGCTCGGCCGCCTGCGCCCCTCCCAGGCCATGACGATCGCCCTGTCCAACACCGGCGAGGAGAGCAGACAGGCCGCTATCTCGGCCCCGACGGAGCAGATTGCAGCCCTGCGCGCCGCGATGGCGTCAGACTCCGGCGGGACGGCGTAATTTCTTCTTAAGAACAATGAGTTACTATCCGTGGTCCGGACTGGACGAAGCTGCTTGACTATCCGGGGCCGAAAAACCACCTTTGAGCCTCAAACCCGAAGAGGCTTCGATGAGCGAAAACACGGTTCCCGTGACCGATGACAGCTTCGACGAGACGGTGCTCCAGGCGAGCGGTCCGGTCCTCGTGGATTTCTGGGCCGAATGGTGCGGCCCCTGCCGCATGATCGCACCGGCCCTGGAAGAGATTGGCGCGGAGTTCAAGGGCAAGCTGACCATCGCCAAGGTCAATATCGACGAAAATCCCAGCACGCCCAATAAGTTCGGCGTGCGCGGCATCCCGACGCTGATCCTCTTCAAGGACGGCAAGGCAGTCTCCACCCAGGTGGGCGCCAAGCCGAAGAGCCAGTTGCGCGAGTGGGTTGCCTCCAGCCTGTGAGGCGACGGGCTGCCGACGTTTCCGGCGGGCTATTAGTCCGCCAGCCAATGAATGGTTAAGATAAGTCGGCCCGACCCGCTTGGTCGGGCCGACTCTATGCATGCCTGCAGGTGAAAGAAGCTTGGCCCGATGCGAATTTTAGTGACCGGCGGCTGCGGTTTCATCGGCTCTGCCGTGATTCGCAACCTGATTCGCCAGACTGGCCATGAGGTTATCAACCTCGACAAGATGACCTATGCCGCGAGCACCGACGCGCTCGAGGAGGCCTGGGGCCATAGCCGCCACACGCTGATCACCGGCGATATTGCCGATGCCGAATTGGTCAGCCGCCTCTTCGCCGAACACCGTCCGCATGCGGTGATGCATCTCGCCGCCGAGACACATGTGGACCGTTCGATCGACGGGCCGGCCGTGTTCATCCAGACCAATCTGGTCGGCACCTATGTGCTGCTTGATGCCGCCCGCCGTTATTGGGCCGAGCTCGAGGGAGCGGAGAAGGCCGCGTTCCGCTTTCATCACATTTCGACCGACGAGGTTTTTGGCTCGCTGGAAGCCGATGATCCGGCATTCACCGAGACCACACCCTACGATCCGCGTAGCCCCTATTCGGCCAGCAAGGCGGGCTCGGATCATCTGGTGCGCGCCTGGCATCACACCTATGGGCTGCCGACCATCGTCTCGAATACCTGCAACAATTACGGCCCGTGGCAGTTTCCAGAGAAGCTGATTCCGCTGATCACGTTGAATGCGCTGGAATGTCGGGAATTGCCTGTCTATGGCGATGGCACCAACGTGCGAGACTGGTTGCATGTCGATGATCATGCCGCGGCGCTCGTGCGCGTTGTGGAACAGGGTAAGCCGGGCTCGACCTACGCGATCGGCGCGCGCCAGGCGAAGAGTAATCTGCATGTGGTGCGCACCATCTGCGCCATTCTCGATGAGCTGGCGCCGGCCGATATCAAGCGCGAGTCGATGATCCGCTTTGTTGCTGACCGGCCTGGCCATGATTTCCGCTACGAAATCGACCCAAGCCATGCCGAAACGGCGCTGGGCTGGTCGGCGGAACACATATTCGAGGGTGGCCTGCGCAAGACCATCGAATGGTATCTCGCCCATCGCAGCTGGTGGGAAGATCTGCGCGCCAAGCGTTACGCCGGTCAGCGGCTGGGGCTGCAATCGGTGACGAAAGAGAAGGTTTCCTGATGCGCAAAGGTATTCTGCTCGCCGGTGGTTCCGGTACGCGGCTGCATCCGATGACCTTGGCATCGAGCAAGCAGCTCCTGCCGGTCTATGACAAGCCGATGGTGTATTATCCGCTCACCGTCCTGATTCTGGCCGGCATTCGCGACATCATGGTGATTTCAACGCCCGCGGATCTGCCGCAATTCAAGCGCCTGCTCGGCGATGGGGAACGGCTGGGCGTAAAATTTACCTACGCGGAACAGCCGAGTCCGGATGGCATTGCGCAGGCCTTTGTGATTGGCCGCGACTGGATCGCTGGCGAAGGCTGTGCACTGGTGCTGGGCGACAATCTCATCTTCGGCGATCATCTCGCCGCCGCTTTGCAGAATGCCGCCGCCCGCGAGGATGGCGCGACCGTGTTCGCCTATCAGGTGCGCGATCCGGAGCGTTATGGCGTGGTCTCTTTCGGCCATAACGGCCGCGCGCTGGAGATTGTCGAGAAGCCGTCGGCGCCGAAATCGAACTGGGCGGTGACAGGGCTGTATTTCTATGACGCGCAGGTCACCGAGCTTGCTGCCGCAATCAAACCGTCCCATCGCGGTGAGCTGGAGATTACCGATCTCAACAAGCTCTATCTCGAACGCGAGAGTTTGCAGGTGGAGAAGCTCGGCCGCGGCTGCGCCTGGCTCGATGCCGGCACGCCAGATTCGCTGCTGCAGGCGGCGAGCTTTGTGCAGACCATCCAGTCGCGCCAAGGCATGCTGGTGGGTTGCCCGGAGGAGGTTGCCTTCCGGATGGGCTTTATCGATGCAGCGATGCTGGAAATGGAAGCCGCCAAGCTCGGCAAGACCGAACTCGGCCGCGTGCTGCATGATCTCGCCACCGGGAATCATGGCTGAGGGCACGGCACAATGCAGGTCGACACTTTTCCTCTTCAGGGTTTACTGAAACTGACGCCGAAGAAGTTTGGCGATGCCCGCGGCTTCTTTTCCGAAACCTACAATGCCGAGACTTTTGCCGCCGCCGGGCTAGGCGCGGTGTTCGTGCAGGACAATCAGAGCTTCTCCCGCCAGCGCGGCGTGGTGCGCGGCCTGCATTGCCAGGTCGCACCCTATGACCAGGGCAAGCTGGTGCGCGTGCTGAAGGGTGCGATCTGGGACGTGGCCGTCGATATCCGCACCGGATCGCCCACCTATGGCCAACATGTCGCAGTGGAACTGTCGGCGGAGAATTGGAACCAGTTCTACATCCCGCCCGGCTTCCTGCACGGCTTCTGCACACTCACCGACGACACGGAAGTCTTCTACAAGTGCACCAAGCTTTACCATCCAGCTTCCGAGCGCGGCGTGATCTGGAATGATCCCAGTCTGGCGATTCCCTGGCCGGTCAACGCAGGCGATGCCGTGCTGTCGGACAAGGATCAGACATTGCCGACTCTGGACGCCGCCAAGGGCTGGTTCACCCTATGACCATCATGGTTACCGGCGGCAGCGGGCAGGTGGCCCAGGCGATCGGTCGCCATGCCGGAACGCTGCCGGTGCGTGTGGTCGGACGGCCTGACTTCGATCTGGAAAATCCGGCTTCCATCACGGCGATGATGGAGTCGGTGCGGCCATCGCTGGTGATCAACACTGCCGCCTGGACCGCCGTGGATGCCGCCGAGACCAATCGTGATTCCGCTTGGCAGACAAACGCGCTTGGGCCGCTGACGCTCGCGCGCGACTGTGCCCGGCTCGGCGCCGCGCTCATCCACGTCTCAACGGATTACGTATTCGATGGTGCCAAAAGCGGGGCCTATATCGAGACTGATGCGACGAGTCCCGCCGCGACATACGGATTGTCGAAACTGGCCGGTGAACACGCGGTGATGACGCACTGCCCGCGCACGCTGGTGGTGCGTACCGCCTGGGTCTATGCGACGCAGGGCAAGAATTTCGTGCTGACCATGCTCAATGCCGGTCGCTCCCGGCCGCATCTGCGCGTGGTGGCCGATCAGATTGGCTGCCCGAGCAATGCCGACGATCTGGGGCGCTGCCTGCTCGCCTTGGTACGGCAGATGGAGGCTGGTTGGCAAGATTCCTATGCCGGCATCTATCATCTTGCCGGATCTGGTCAGGTGAGCTGGCATGGATTTGCCGAAGCAATCTTCGCCGCCGCCAGCACGCATGGCTACATGCCGCCAACGGTCGAGGCGATCCCGACATCGGCTTATCCGACGCCCGTGCAGCGGCCGGCGAATTCCGTGCTCGATTGCGGCAAGATCGCGCGGCGATTCGGAATTGCGATGCCGGCATGGGAAGACTCGCTACGTCTGGCAGTGGCGGACATTCTCAAGGCTGGCGCGTGAGCGCCGAGCGCGTCGCCATCCTGCTCGCGACCTATAACGGCGCCAGCTACCTTCCCGCTCTGCTCGACAGTCTCTCTGAACAATCCCACACCGGCTGGACGCTGCTCTGGCGCGATGACGGATCGACCGACGGCACGCCGGAATTGCTACGTGCGTTCTGTGCGCGGCATGGCGGAATTGAACTGGCCGGCCAAGGACAACGCCTTGGGGTGATGGAGAATTTCCTCACTTTGCTCCGGTACGCCGTTGGGAGCAGCATGTTCGACCGTTTCGCCTTTTGCGATCAGGACGACGTCTGGCTGCCGCACAAGCTGGACCGCGCATTGACGCATCTGCGCGGGGTGCAGGGGGAACGCCCCGCACTGTACTGCGCGCGCTGGGTGCTGACGGATGCGGCCCTGAGCCGGGTCGGCGAGGCTCCGGCCGTGCACACCGTAGGATTTCCGGCGCCTCTGGCTCAGAATATTGCCACCGGCTGCACCATCATGCTGAACCCGCCGGCCGCCGCGCTGATCGGTCGCGCGATCCCACCCCGTGGCTCGGTGCATGATTGGTGGGCCTATATCGCCGTCTCCAGCGCGGGCGGAACCATCATTGTCGATCAGGAAAAGGTGTTGCTCTATCGCCAGCACGGCGGAAACACCGTCGGAGTCAGCAGCTTTGTTGGCCGGCTACGCAACGCACTCCAGCGCGGCATGGGCGCCTTCGTCACGCTACTGCGCGCGCATGTGCGCAGCTTGCTCGACCAGGATATCGCGACGGCTGAAACGCGCGCCATCCTCGAACATATGTCGCGCCAGCTCCAACGCGGCTTTGCCGGGCGCTGGCGCCTGATCTGGATGCCGGAATTCCGGCGCCAGACCGTGATCGACACGCTTGCACTCAGAATCTGGATTCTGCTTGGCTGACGAAAATCTCGCCAGGAGGAGCCCATCATGCCAATCGTGACCCACGATCTGCTTGTCGATATCACGGGGAACGTCGAACTCCCCGGCAAGCTGCATGTCGCGGTAACAATCTACGCTCCGATGATCATGCCGGCGGGTCGGCCTATCGTGATGTTCGGCTTTCCGGGCGGGGGCTATGCGCGTGGCTACTATGATCTGGACCTGCCTGGCTGCGGCTACAGCCAGGCGCGACACCATGCCGCGAACGGCATTGTCTTCGTCGCAGTCGACCATCTTGGTGTTGGCGAGAGCAGTCTCAATCAGGACGAAATTCCCGCAGACATCATGGCCGCCGCCAACAGTGCCGCCATTTCTCATGTGCTGAAGAAACTCGCATCCGGTGCCATTCCCTGCGTGGCGCCGATCCGTGATCCGCTGCGCATCGGCATTGGCCAATCCATGGGCGCCTGCTTCCTGCTGCTGATGCAGGCAGAGCACCACCCATTCGATGCGATCGGCGTGCTCGGCTTCTCGGCCATCCAGACCGGCCCACGCAAGCGGCCTGGACAGAAACTTGCAAATGGCGACTGGGAGCAATGCCTACCCGGCCTTAATCCGGTGGAGGCGCCCATGACGCGGGATGACTGGGTCTGGGCATTCCATCACGACAGCGAACCGCGCGAGATTGTCGAGCGCGATATGGAGGGTGGCTATCCCGGTCGATCCGGCCCCGTCATTCCACCATGGGGAGCACGCAACCGGCCGCATCGCGGCACGCCGATTACGGCACGCGGCTGGATCACGCCGGTCTGCGCACGTATCGACGTGCCCATCTTTATCGGCAATGGCGAGCGCGATGTCGTGCCTGATCCGCTGAAGGAGCCAGCCTACTATCCGCTGGCCACGGATATCACGCTGCTGACCGTGCCGCTGATGGCGCATATGCACAATTTCGCAGGCACACGCGCCATACTCTGGAACAGACTTGCCGCCTGGTGCGGAGTGCTCCGCGACCAGGCGGCGAACCAGTAGTCCTATTTCGGCGCCAGATCCCAGGCGCCGCCCTTCACTTGCACAATCGCCATATTGTAGGCCGGCTCGCGGCTGTCATCGATCGAGAACATGCCGTCACCGATCACTGATGGCATGTTGCGCACCGCCGCCATGCCGTCACGCACCGCCTGACGGGTCGGATTGGGACCAGCCGCCAGGATGCCGCGCAGCGCCACCTGCATGGCGGTGTAGCCATCCGCCGCCCAGTTATCCGGCGCCTCGTTGAAGCGCTTGCGGTAGGCGGCGACGAAATCCTGATTAACCTTGTCTGGCCTGCCAACAACGTAATCCGCCGGCGCCACGGTGCCTTCCACCGCGGCCCCGCCAATGCGCAGAAAGCCCGGCCCGACCACGGCGGTCGTCGAGACAAATTGCGCCTTCACACCGGCCAGGCGCGACTGGGCAATCAGATTGGCGGTGGTCGCTTCCGTCATTGTGGCGACGATGACATCGGGATTGAGGGCGGC
>CANJOG010000009.1 GCA_947475475.1 Acetobacteraceae bacterium | reverse complement strand
CAGGCCCCAATGGCGGATGCCATGCGGCGTGGTGCGATACGGATTGAACTCTTTCGCATCGGCGCCGAAGATTTCCGTCTGGCGGTTGGCCGGGGTGAAGAACAGCGCGATGTGTTCGCCGTTCTTGATCTCGCGGCCGGTGGATAGTGTGAGATCACGCGTGGCGATGCGCACCAGCGTTGGGGCGGGTTGGTGCAGGCGCAGGGTTTCGTTCTCGGCCAGGCGCAGGAATTCCGGATCGGAAACCTTGCTGAGTTCCTCGGGATGTTCAGCGAACCATTCGGTCAGATGCACGAGCATGTGGGGGAAGATATGCGTGGTGGTCTGCGTCGCGCCGACAAGGAAAAGACAAGCTTCGCGCCAGAGATAATCCTCGTCCCAGCTCGGGTCCCAGTTGAGCAGCAGCAGGGTGAACATGTCGGTGGGCAGCGCCTCGCGCGCGATCTCGCCGGACTTGAACTGGGCGATCAGCTTGCGGCGGCGTTCGACGGAGGGGCCGAGATAGTCGCGGATGAAATCGGCGCGATGGCCCATGCCGATGCGGATCACCTCGTCATGGCTGCGCGTGTCCCATTCGGCGGACAGGCCTTCGCCAAGACGCTCGACATACCAGCGGAACTTCTCAGTCGCTTCCTTGGTGTCCACGTGATCGACGCCGGTGACGATGGCGCTGACACGGTGGAGGAAGGTGCGGGTGATGGTGATGAGATCGGCGCGCACAATTCCGTCGGCGCCGCGCTGTCCGCGGAGTTCGTCCATGATCTGTGCCATCAGCGGCACGAGGTGATCGAATTCCAGCGTATCGAGCGAGGCGCGTGAGACGACGGCGGCGAGCATGCGGCGGCGTTCGGCATGGGTGGTGCCGTGCAGGGTCAGCAGCGAATCGCCGATGAACATGCGCGTTTCAAGATGCGAGCCCTGGAGGAAATCCTCATTGTTGCGGAGGATTTCATCGATCTCGTGATATCCCTCGACCCGCGTCATATTGGCGACATAGGGCGGGACGGTGAATTCCTGGTCCATTTTTGTTTCCTCCTTGATCCAGCGACGTCTGTTCAGTCGTCGGCAAGCACGAAGCGGGGCAGGGTGACGCCGTCCGGCAAATCATCCCAGCGCACCCGAACCTTGCTGCCGACATGCACCGCATCGAGTGGCGCATCGACCAGCGAGGAGACCAGGCGCACGCCGGGGAAATCGGGGAAGTCCACGACGATCGGCATATAGGGGATGAATTCCGCCATTCCCGGCAGCACCGCGCGTTCGACGATGGTGTAGGAATAGATAATCGCCTCGCCCGAGAGTTCGGTCCAGGTGAGGTCCTGCGAATGGCACTCGGGACAGAAAGGTGTCGGCGGGAAGCGGCGGAAACCGCAGGCGGAGCAACTCGGCATCTTGAGCTTGTGTTCGCGCGCGGCGTCCCAGAAGGGCTGGGTGTAGGTATCGGCGGCGAACTGGAACAGGCCGATCGGCGGGGTCTTGGTGCGGATGATATCGCTCATGTCATTCACCCCTCAGGAGCGCGGCGCTGACGGGAATGGCGGTGGGGCCGCCTGTGGCCAGGACGATTTTGGCGCCTTGCACCTGGTTGGTCGAGGTGCCGCGGATTTGCAGCACGGCTTCGCGGATATGGGTCATGCCCCACATATAGCCGCAGGAGGTCTGGCCGCCATCGGTGTTGAGCGGCAGCTTGCCGCCCATGCGGATGGCGCCACTTTCCACAAAGGCGCCGGATTCGCCTTTGCCGCAGAAGCCGAAATCCTCAAGCTGCATCAGCACCTGCGAGGTGAAGTGGTCGTAGATTTGTGCGCAATCGACATCCTGCGGGCCGATGCCGGCGACCTCGTAGAGATGGCGGGCGACGGATTGCTGGCCGGAGGAAGCGTAGAATTCATCGGACATGCCTTGCCAATACATGGCCCGGCCCCAGCTGCGCTCGCCGCCATGGGTGGAGGACATGATATAGGCGGGCTTCTGGCGCAAATCGCGCGCACGCTCGGAACTGGTGATCACAACCGCAACGGCGCCGTCGTTTTCGAGGCAGAAATCGAACAGGCAATGCGGATCGGCGAGCAGCGGGGCGTTGAAGTAATCCTCCATCGTCATCGGCTTGCCGAACATCACCGCTTCGGGATTGTTCTGCGCATTGGCGCGGTTGGAGAGCGCGATTTCGCCGAAGTGTTTGCGCCTGGTGCCATAGAGATGCATGTGGCGGCGGGCGAGCAGGGCGAAGAGATGGCCGGGGCCGACGAGGCCCGCGGCGCTGAAGAAGGTGTTGTAGGGGGTGGGCGGGTAGTCCGAGGTGGAGACGCCATAGCGGTGCAGGATCTGCTGCATGCCGCCGACCACGACGATGGTCTTGGCGACCCCGGTGATGATCGCCGATGCGGCCAGTCCGAGGGCGCCGGCCGAGCCGCCGCCAGTGCCGGTGAGCATGGCGGTAAAGCGGATTTCAGGGATGCCAAGTGTTTCGACCAGAGTGGGGGTGTCGAAGCCGCCGCCGAAGAAGGCGAAGCCATCGACGTCCGTGGCTTTGAGCCCGGCATCGGCAAGGGCGGCGAGCGTTGCCTTGCCAACCAGTTCTTCCATTGTCTGGGGCTGGGATTTGCCACGCTTGTAA
The DNA here is from genome assembly GCA_947475475.1 of Acetobacteraceae bacterium. Taxonomy (GTDB): domain Bacteria; phylum Pseudomonadota; class Alphaproteobacteria; order Acetobacterales; family Acetobacteraceae; genus CANJOG01. The sequence continues at coordinate 13,152 of CANJOG010000009.1, read as the reverse complement.
TAGGGCGTCGCACCCACGCCGACGATGGCGGTTTTGTCCTTGATGGTCATTTTGCCTCCCGGGATGGCCCGGCCTTGCCTGCTTGCGGTTATGTCTACAGGAGGGTTGCGCCAAGGTCGATAGGGTGGGTTCTGGATATGAAACGCCATTCTCAAACGGATTTCCCCAGGCCGCCGGTCGTGCTATGGGGGCGGTCCCGTTTTGCGGCGGGTGGGTAAGGCTCTAGGGAATATCCCCTATTGCCAAGCCTGCTGGCCTGACGCATCGGGGAAAGATTGTGAAACGGACATCAAGTCCAGCTGTGACACATACAGGGTGATGGAACGTGACTGAGATTGTTTTCAGACTGGCTAACGGAACTGAGCATCGGGTCCAGGCGCAGGAAGGCGACACTGTGATGTCGGCGGCGCTGAAGAATGGCGTGCCGGGGATCATTGCCGAATGTGGCGGTTCGTGCTCCTGCGCGACCTGCCATTGCTATTTGCCGGGCGATAAGATCAACGCTTTTCCGGCGATGGAAAGCTTTGAGGAAGAAATGCTGGAAGGTGTCGCCTCCGAGCGGCTGCCGACCAGCCGGCTGAGCTGCCAGCTCAATATCACGCCGGACCATGCCGGTATTGTGATCGATATCCCGGCGACTCAACTCTGATCGCCGCAACCTAAGAGAAGATCGGGCCTTATCGTGTCGAACGGAACTGTCATCGTTGGTGCTTGCCAGGCGGGCTTTCAGATCGCGGCCTCGTTGCGCGAGAAGGGCTATGGCGAGCGCATCCTGCTGATCGGCGAGGAAAGCTATGCGCCGTATCAGCGGCCGCCTTTGTCCAAGGCGTATATGACCGGCGATCCGTCGATCGAGAAGTTGTTGCTGCGGGCACCGGGTTTCTATGAGATGAACAAGATCGAGTTCGTTTCTGGCGAGCGTATCACCGAGGTGGATCTGCGCGGTGGGCGTGTGGTCTCGGCTGGCGGGACGGCGTTCTCCTTCGATCACCTGGCGCTGGCGACCGGATGTGCCGCGCGCAAGTTGCCGCTGCCGGGCGGCGATCTGCCGGGCGTGATGACGCTGCGCGATATTCCCGATGCGCTGGAGATGCGCGAGCGTCTGCATGCTGCGGAAAATGTCGTTGTTATTGGCGGCGGCTTCATCGGTCTGGAATCGGCCGCGGTGGCGGCGAAGCTCGGCAAGAAGGCGGTGGTGCTGGAGGCCATGGACCGGCTGCTGGCGCGTGTGGTGGCGCCGCCAATGTCGGATTTCTATGCAGCGGCACATGCGCGGCGCGGTGTGACGGTGGTGCTGAACGCACGGATCGAGAGGATCGAAGGCGATGCCAATGGCGTGCGCGGTGTGCGCATGCAGGATGGCTCGCTGCTGCCGGCCGATCTTGTCGTGGTAGGCATTGGCGGTGTGGCGCGGACGGAGTTGGCCCAGCAGGTCGGTATCGAATGCAGTAACGGCATCCTCGTGGATGACCGGGCGCGCACGAGCATTGCCGAGGTGGTGGCTGCCGGTGATGTCGCCACGCATCGCGATCTCTATGGACGGGCGACGCGTCTGGAATCCGTGCAGAATGCGATTGACCAGGCTAAGACCGCCGCGGCGAGCATTCTGGGTCTGGAAGAGCATTACACTGCGGTACCGTGGTTCTGGTCCGACCAGGCCGATCTGAAGTTGCAGATCACTGGGCTGTCGACGGGCTATGACAATTTCGTCGTGCGCGGCGTGCCGGATAGCGAAAGCTTCTCGCTGCTGTACTATGCGGGCGACAGGCTGATTGCCGTGGACAGCGTCGGCAAGCCGGCGGATCATCTGGCGGCGCGGCGTATTCTGGCGGCCGGTGTGGCGGTGCCGAAGGATGTGGCGGCGGATCTGGCGGTGCCGTTGAAGTCGCTGCTCGGCTAAGATTTGCCGGCTGCCCCGCTGGACAATTCTTCCGGCGGGGCCAAGATCATGACAAATGCCAATAGGCAGGAAAGGGAGAGACAATGGCAGACCAGGAATTCGTCGCACCGCCCTATGTGAAGAACATGCAGCGGGTCGATACCTATTCGGAGATCGACGAGATTCTGCGCTCGACCGCGTTCCGTCAGGGGTCGCATCAGGAAAGCCATATGTTTTTTGGTGAATCCCTGCTGCTGATGGATGGTCCTGGCCATATGGAACGGCGGATGTTGTTCGCCTCGCTCGTTTCCAAGAGTGCGATGCATTACTATGAGAGCCAGGCGCTGGCGCCGGTGATCGACAAGGTGATTGCCGAGCTGAAGGAAAAGGGGCGTGGGGCCGATGGGCTGGTGCGCACCGACCTGGTGCCGCTGATCCGCACCATGCTGCACCGGATTACGGCGCTGGTGACGGGCGTCGACAAAGTGGATTCCCCTGAGACGACGGAGCGCTTCCGCTGGTTGGTGGACCGGCTTGGCGAGGCAGCGACCGTGGAGTGGTCGACGCGCGATCATGAAGAAGTGATCAAGGAAGGTCTCGCCGTCCGTAAGATGCTGATCGACGAGTTTCTGCAGCCCTCGCTCGATCGCCGCCGCGAACTGGTCCGCCGGCAGAAGGCGGGCGAGATCGCGAAGGAAGACCTGCCGGTCGATCTGTTCACGCTTCTCTGCCAGACGGGTGACGATGCGCGGCCGGGCGATGAGACCTATATCTGGCGCGAAGCGGCGCTGTTCCTGGTGGCGTCCACGCAGACCACCACGCATACTTTGCCACATGTGATCGTGCACCTGACCGAGTGGTGCAAGACGCATGCGGAAGATGCGCCGAAGGTGACCGATCCGATCTTCCTGCGCCGTGCGGCCACGGAATCGCTGCGTCTGCATCAGCCGGCGCCGACTTTGCTGCGCATCGCGCTGGAGGATGTGACGCTGTCCTCCGGCCGGCAGATCAAGAAGGATGAGCGCGTGGCGCTGTTCTTCGCGCCGGCCAATCGTGACGAACGGTTTGGGCCGGATCCGTATGGCTTCAATCCGTATCGCGCGGCGCCGCATGGTGCGCAGGCCTGGGGCCTGACGTTCGGTGGCGGTGTGCATATGTGCATTGGCCGTCCGCTGGTGACCGGCATGTTCAATCGCACGGATGATCTGACCGGCACGGAAGGCACGATGATCAAGATTCTGCGCGTGCTCTATGAGCTTGGCGTGGAACTCGACCCTGCCAGCCCGCCGCAAAAGATGGCGGTGAGCTATCACGACGCCTATGGTGTCTTCCCGGTTATTTTGCGCAAACTCTGAGAGGATAGGCGAGACAATGTCGAGCAAGGGCGTCCGCGTCACGGTGGACACGAATTTCTGCCAGGGTATCGGTTATTGCGAGCGGATCTGCCCAAGCGTGTTCAAGGTCGATAAGGCTACCGGCTATGCGGTGGTGTTGCAGGCCGAAGTGACCGATGCGGAAATGCTCGCACTCGTCGATCAGGCCGAGCAGACCTGCCCGACCCGAGCGATCGAACTGGTGCCGATCGGCTGATTGCGGCAAGCGATGCAGATAAAAAAAGCCGGGCAGATTGCCCGGCTTTTTCTTTGCGTGTGGTCTCGGCTTATTCAGCCGGGATCACCCAGGTCGGCAGCTTCTCGGGGTAGTCGGCCTCATAGGCCTCGCCCGGATGCACCAGGATGCGGTTCTTGTCCTTGAAGCGCTCGGAGAAAGCCGAAGCCGGCATGTAGTAGAGGAAGCTGAGTTCGCGCGAGGCGAACAGCCAGCGGCCGCCTTCGCGGCGATAGGTGTCGCGATACTTCATCGCCGCCAGGCTGACGATGTTGTTCGGCGTGGTCTCGGCATGGCCGAGCACGACGCCGGTGCCTTTGTTCGGATCGTTCGCGTCGATGGCGAGCGTCAGATCGTGCGACCAATGGTAGGACGGACCGCGGATGGCGAACATCCGGCGGAACATCGCCATGATTTCCTTCTTGTTCCCGGCCTGCATCTTGCCGTCAACGGAATGGATCGTGGCGTCATCGGTGAAATACGAGGCGAGACGGGTCATGTCGTGATAGTCGCAGGCCGTCGCGTAGCCGGTGATCAGTTCCTGGAGCTGATTGCGTGACTCCAGCCGATCGAGGCGGTCTTCGGTGCTCAATGCCATTTCTGTTCCTCCCTTTGTTTGCTTAGGCGGATGTCTCTCCCAGGCGCACCCGGAAGAGACATCCAAGTCACGTGGCCGCTGAGATTCAGCCAGCCTTGAACGGCATCATGTAGTCCTGCCAGTTCACGTCCTTCTGCGGCAGGCTGGACGTGGTGGTGCCAGTGTACACGAAGCCGATGAGGTGATCGGTGGCGCGGAAGCCGAGCTGCTCCTTGAACCACGGGTCATAGGTAATTCCGCCGGTTTTCCACATCGCGCCATAGCCGAGCGAATGCAGCGCCACCATGATGTTCTGGGTGGCCGCACCTGCCGCGAGGATCTGCTCGATCTCCGGGATCTTGGCATGCTCCGCGTCGGTGGCGGCACCTACGATGATGATCAGCGGCGCGCGCAACGCCTTGTCACGCTCGGCCTGCATGGCACCGTCAGTGGCTTCCGGGTCGCGGCGCTTGAGGCACTGGGCCATCAACTCGCCGAATTTCAGGCGGTCATCGCCCTCGACCAGGATGAAGCGCCAGGGACGCAGCTTGCCATGGTCTGGCGCGCGCACGGCGGCACCCAGGACCCTGGCGAGATCGTCACGGCTGACCGCCGGCTCGCTGACTGCGCGCGGCGAACTGCGCGTGGTGATTGCTTCGACTGCTTCCATCTCACTACCCTTTGCTTGTGGTCCGATCCCAACGGGGCGCAGTCTATCTCTGCACCCGTCGAGTAATGCGGCATCGGGGGCGTTTCTGGCCTAGCACGCGGCGGCGGGCAAGTGAAGCGGCTGAGAATGGCGTTCTGCACGCAGAATTGCTTGCTTGCGCAGGTCTGTCCGCTTCGCTAGTCTCGCCCTTCGCGCTGGACAAAGCGCCAAGGAAGTAGTCCCGACATAGCCCGGCAGTCTGACCGGCGCGTGTTGCGGGCCGGGTGGAGGAAGCCGAAGCGAGGCCGCCGCGCGTGATGCTGCGTCCTCCGACGATCGGTCTTCCAATGATGCGTGACGCAACGATGCGGATATTTCCGCTGGGCAAAGGGAGAGATCGATCATGGACGTGGTCACTGGGTCGCGGACTGGTGAATATTCGAAGGACGAACTCGCGGCGATGACGCCCACCGAGTTCGTTGATTTGCTGCGCGCAGAATGCATGACCGGGCGTCGCGGTATGGACAACCATCCGTTCGTGACGGGCATGGAAGCGGGCACCGTCACTGTGCCGCAGATCCATCTCTGGATCGAGCAGTTCTACCTGCATATTCGCAACATGCTTCCCTGGATTGGTCAGATCTACGTGACCTGCCCGCATGAAGACGTGCGTGCGATCCTGGCGAAGAACCTGGCGGAAGAAGTGCTTGGCACCTTCACCCGCACCAAGGGTCATCCGGACCTGCTGCTGGAATTCGGCAACGCCATGGGCATGAACACAGAGCCCGCCCGGCACGCAGAGCAGATGAAGGTTGGCCGCCGGGTCACTGAATTCTTCGAATTCATGTCCAATTGCCGCCCCTGGTACGTGCCGCTGGCGGCGATCGGCATCGGTCTGGAGACCTTCGTGCCGCCGAACTTCTCCCGCATCATCGAGGCGGCGAAGAAGAACTATGGCATGCAGGACAAGGACCTTGTGTTCTTCTCCATGCATGTGGTGGCGGACCAGGAGCATGGCGACGAGGGCATCGAACTGGTGGCCAAATACGCCACGACGCCGGAAGCGCGGAAGTTCGTCTATGACTGCACGGTGGAAACCTCCGAGCGTTTCTTCGATCTTTGGAACGTGTACTCGACCGTCAAGAACTGATTGCCGCGCGCGCTGGGAGGTAGCTTCCGGCGCGCTTTTTCTGTGAGACTGTGCTGGAATCGAAGCGCCATTCAAGGCGATCGGGGGAAACGTGGCTGGAGATACCGATAAGCAGACTGAATTGTTTGCCAATGCGCGTGGCGCGATCAAGGCGATGGATTCTGCCTACGATGTTGATGCCCGAAATCGCGGGCGCGATGTGGTGCTGAATGCCTCCTATTGCGGCGTGCTGCCGGCGCGCTTCGTGGGCACGCATCTGCCCCGGGGCTCGATCAGCGTCGATTGCGGCATTGGCCCGGCTGGCGCTTCGATCGCCGGCTTGTGGTATCTGGAAGCTCTAAATGTTCCCGCCGCGGTCTGCGATATTGCGACGGTGGTGCTCGGCAATGGCGTGAAGCTCTACGAGCAATCCGTCGTCAGCGTGGTCAATCGTCCGGCGCAGGATTGTGGTGTGAAGCCGGGCATGACGGCGCGCGAGGCGGCGCATCTGATGCTGGATAATGATCCGGCCGCGCCGACCGCGAGTGAAGTGACCAATCGCACTGTCATGGAAAAAGGTCCTGATGGGCGCGCGATCATTTGCACGGATTCGATCGCCTTCGGCCTGCCCGAGGATATCGGCACCAACGTGCTGCTGACTGCCGGCCATTCAGGGCGGAGCTGCGTTGAATATGTCGTGCGCTGCCGCCCCTATGGCTATATCGGCTCTGATGGCGGCAAGGGATTTGAGGATTCCGGCGTTGCCGGGCTGAAGATGGTCGAAGAGATTGGCGTGCCGTCGGCAGCCGTCGATGCGCGCCAGGCGGCGATGGGCGACGGATTGTCCACCTGGAAAGTCGGCACCATCAGCGCGGTAAATGCGCTTGCCGCGGCGGCCGGTGTGAAGGTTGGGATGAGCGCGCAGGAGGCTGCCCGGCTGCTGCTCAACCGCAAGCCTTACTGACCTCTACCTTCTGCGGCGTGAACGCATGACCTGGGCGATCTCGCCCAGGTCTTTTGCGATCTGGAGAGATTTGGCTTCGCTGTACTGGCCCACGAACATCGTGCCTGAACAGGCGAGGCCAGGCTTGCCATCCTCGCTGAACAACGGCACCGACACGCTGACGGTGCCACGTACGAAATGGCCCTCGTCAACGGCCCAGCCGCGCGCGCGCGTCTGCTCGACATTGCGCTGGAATTCGGCAAAGGGCAGCTCGCGGAATGGCGCGAGCCTGTCGAAGCGGGTGCGCAATTCCGTCTCGCTAAATCCACTGAACGCGGCCATCAGCAATCCTGACGCGCCGAGCAGGAGCGGAACATTCTGGCCGATGCTCAGCGTGATGCGCATCGGCCCGTCGCCGATAGCCAGTTCCACGACTGTGAGATCATCCGGCCCGGTGCGTTTGAGCAGGACTACGGTGATGCCATGGGTGCGGGCGATACGCTCCATCATCGGGCGAATGATCGGCAATTCCGAATCGCGTGCCAGCATGTCGCGCGCGAGATCGACGATGCCCATGCCGATTGCATAGGTCTTGGTCGCCGGGTCCATCCTCACGAGCTCGCCCTGTGCCAGCGTCTGTAAAATATTGAAGCAGGTGCTGGTGTTGAGCTTCAACTCGCGCGCCAGTTGGGTCACGCCAACGGGGGCTTCGCGCCTGCTGAGGTCGGAGAGAATCTTCATGGCACTGGCGACAGCGTTCACAGGCGTGGCCGGCCGTGCGCGTGACTCGATTGGCTGCTCCACCCCGGAGGCCGGCGTGGTGCTTCCAAAGCCGGGCATTCCCGGTCGGGGCTTTCGGCGCTGGATGGTTGCGGCGGCGGCACTGTCGCGCCCTGCGGTGTCTTTCGGCGGCATGATCGTGCGGGCGACTTTCACCATCTTCGTGGACGCGCCCCGGTGGTGCGCGCATGCTAGCCTAGCAGGGGCCGGGAAGGGTGAACAGTAGTGCCAGACAGCCTAAAAAAGCAATTCGGACCTCAGAATTGCGGCCTTGTGGGGCCCTGCCGGACTGGCTAGTTTCCCGGCGCCCATCTACTGCCATGGCGGTCGACGAGAGGCGTGCCTTGGGAGTTGCAAACACTGAAGAGCCGGTTTGATGTCGTTCGGCCCGAGATACGGCTTGGTTCTCGGAACCCGCCTGCGAAGTTCAAGGCCCGGCTTTTTCCCATTCGGATCATGCGCCTGAAACGGTGCCTGACCTTGAAGAGATCGTGGTGACAGAATGAAGACCTACCCCAATTTCGAGCCGCATTTTCCGCGCGACAAGTGGGTTCTCCCGCTGGTGCTGGAGCACCATGCGCGCAATACGCCGGATAAGACCTTTGTCTGCTTCACCGATGAAGGAAAGCCGTGGTCTTATGCCGAGACCAACAAGATGGCCAACCGCATGGGCCATGGTCTGCGCAAGATCGGCGTGCAAAAGGGCGATCGTGTCAGCATCATGCTGCCGAATTGCCTTGAATATATCTTTATCTGGTTCGGTGCGCAGAAGATCGGCGCGGTCGAGGTTGCGGTCAGTGATCTCTACAAGGGTGCCTTTCTGGAGCATCCGTCCAACTTGGTGAAGGCGAAGGTGATTTTCGCGACGCGCGAGATGGCCCATCGCATTGCCGAATCCGAGGATGCGATTCCCTCGCTTGAGCATTGCGTGATCGTCGAGGGCGGCGCCGAGGCGAACGTGCCGACCTTCAAGCGGCTAAAGACGAGCTACTACAACGACATCATCTCGGATGATGACAGCGATCCGAATGTGGACATTCTGCCGCGCGAGCCGGCATCGATCCTGTTCACCTCCGGGACCACCGGCCCGTCCAAGGCCGTGCTGATGTCGCATTCACAGTTCTACTTCTTTGCCGAAGAGAACACGCAGCTCACCTGGATGGGGCCGGATGACGTCTATACGACGGGCTTCCCGCTGTTCCATGGCAATGCGCAGTTCCTCACCGTCTATACGACGCTGATCGCCGGCGGAAAGGTCGTGCTTTATCCGCGCTTCTCGGCCAGCGACTTCATCGGCCGCGCGCGCCGTTCGGGTGCGACGGTGCTGAACCTGATCGGCGCTGTCTCCTCCTTCATCATGGCGACGCCGCCGCAACCGGACGACAAGGACCACAAGGTCACGCGCATCTACGCCGCGCCGATCTCGCGCGATCTGGTCGGCAAGTTCAAGGAGCGGTTCGGCGAGCATATCGAATTCGTCGATGCTTTTGGCCAGACCGAAATCTCGTCGATCTTCATGACGCCGCGCGGCGTGCCCCGGCCGCCGGGCGCGGTTGGCCGTCTGGTGAGCCAATGGTTCGAAGCGAAGATCGTCGATCCGGAAACCGATGAGGAAGTGCCGATGGGTTCACCCGGCGAACTCGTGGTGCGCAATAAAGCGCCCTACGTCATGTCCACCGAATATTACGGCATGCCGGAAAAGACTGTCGAAGCCTGGCGCAATCTCTGGTTCCACACGGGCGATGCGCTGAAGGTGGATGAGGAAGGCTGGTACTATTTCGTCGATCGCGTGAAGGATGCGCTGCGCCGTCGCGGTGAGAATATTTCCTCCTTCGAGGTCGAGGCCGTGGTGCGTTCGTTCGGCTCGATCGCCGAATGTGCCGTCATCGCCGTGAAGGCTGATGAAGACGCGGGCGAGGACGAGGTGAAGGCCTGCATCGTGCTGAAGGATGGCGAGACTGTCGATTTCGAGCAGCTCGTTGCTTGGTGTGACAAGCGCATGCCGGGCTTTATGGTGCCGCGCTATTTCGAAATCCTGCCCTTCCTGCCGCAGACTCCGTCGGAGAAGGTGAAGAAGAAGGAGCTGCGCGAGGCTGGCGTCACCCCGAATACCTGGGACCGCATGAAGTCCGGCGTGAAGCTTGAAAGCGAAAAGAAGAAGTAAGGCTGGTGGCTCTACTCGCTTCCGCTTTTCTTGAAGGAACATATGATGTCTGAAGAAGCTCCGTCTTTTCTTGTCGAACGCGCCAATGGCGTTGGGTTCGTCACGCTGAACCGTCCTGATCAGCTCAATGCGGTGAATAATGCGATCCGCAGCGGCCTTCCGGCCGCGCTGCGCGAACTGGATGCTGATCCCTCCGTCGCGGTGATGGTGGTTCGTGGCGCGCCGGGGCGTGCTTTCTGCGCGGGTGCAGATGTGAAGGAAATGCGCGCGCCGGATTCGGTGATTGCCGAACGTCGTCGCATGATTAATCACGCCTGGATTGATAATCTCGATAAATTGAACAAGCCTGTGATCGCCTCCATCCATGGTTTCTGTCTGGGTGGCGGTCTGGAACTGGCGCTTGCCTGCGACATCCGAATCGCCTCCGCGGATGCCTCCTTCGGCCTGCCGGAAACCGCGCTGGGCCTGATCCCGGGCGGTGGCGGCACGCAGCGTCTGCCGCGCGTCATCGGCCTTGGCCGCGCGCTCGACCTGATGCTGACCGGCGACCGGATTAAGCCTGAGGAAGCGCTGCGAATCGGCCTGATCACGCGCCTGGTCGATACGCAGGAGCAACTCGCTGAAGAGACTGTGAAGCTTGCCGAGCGCATTGCCGCGCGTCCGCCTCTGGCGACCAATGCGGTGAAGGAGGCGGTGCGCTCTGGCTTCGAACTTGATCTGGCCACGGGGCTGACTCTGGAGAAGACGCTGTTTGCGTTGTTGCAGGTCACGGAAGACAAGATCGAAGCCACGACGGCGTTCAAGGAAAAGCGCAAGCCGGTGTTCAAGGGCAAGTAAGCCCCTCATCTGTCGCAAACGGCTGAGTCACAATCTGGCGGCCTGATGCCGCATCGAGGAGAGATCATGGTGGATCCCGCCAATACCAAAGTCGTTGTTGTCGGCGCCGGGCTGATGGGCACTGGCATTGCCCATGCGTTCGCCAGTTCTGGCTATCCGACGACCTGCGTGGATGTGAGCACCGAGCAGCTTGCGAAGATGCGCAAGAGCGTTGAAGGCATCGTTGCTGGTGCAGTAAAGCTTGGTAAGTCCACCGAAGAGGCGGCACAGGCGACGCTGGCACGTCTCATCACGTCTGAGTCGCTGACTGACTCTCTTCCCGGCACGACATTGCTGGTGGAGTCGGCGTCGGAAAGGATGCCGATCAAGCTTGAGATCGTCGCTGAAGCGGATCGCCTGATGGGCCCCGAAGCAGTGATCGCCACCAACACATCCGCTCTGTCGATCACGGAAATTGCGAAGGCGACCAAGCGGCCTGAGCGCGTCATCGGCATGCATTACTTCAATCCGGTCCATAAGATGAAGCTCGTTGAGATCATCAAGGGGCTGGAGACGTCGAAGGAAGTTGTCGATCGCACCTATGCCTGGGCGAAATCGCTGAACAAGACGGTCATTGTCGTGAATGAATGGCCGGGTTTCGCGACCAGCCGCATGTCAGCGATGATGGGCAACGAGGCGATGTACATGTTGAGCGAGGGCGTCTCGACCGCCGAGGATATCGATACGGCGATGCGGCTCGCTTTCAATCATCCCATGGGCCCACTGGAACTTGGCGATCTTACCGGGTGGGATACACGCCTTGCGGTGATCCAGCATCTGCACCAGACGCTGGGTGAAAAGTTTCGCCCGTGCCCGCTGATCCTGAAGATGGTCAAGGCCGGTCGCTATGGCCGCAAGACCGGTAAGGGTGTCTATGCCTATGATGAAAAGGGGGAAAAGATCCCCGGTTCCGGCCTGAAGGTATCCATCTGATGCGTGATGTTGTCATTGTCGATGCGGTCCGCACTCCGACCGGCCGTTTCCGTGGTTCGCTGAAGGATGTGCGCGCCGATCATCTCGGCGCCATTGTTCTGAACGCGCTTGTTGCCCGCACGGGTATTTCGGTCAACGAGATCAACGACGTGGTGTTCGGCTGCGTCACCCAGGTGGGCGAACAGTGCGGTAATGTCGCCCGCACGTCGGTGCTCAGCGCTGGCTGGCCGGAAACGATCCCCGGCGTCTCGATCGACCGCAAATGCGGCTCGGGCGAAGCGGCCGTGCAGTTAGCCGCGGCGCAGATCGCCATGGGCACTTTCGATGTGATCGCTGCCGGTGGTGTCGAGAACATGTCGCGCGTGCCAATGGGTGGTAATCGTGACGTGCATGGCGAGACTTTCGGCTGGCGCCTGCGTGAGCGCTTCGAAATGGTCTCGCAGGGCGAAGCCGCCGAGCGTATCACCGATCTCTGGAAACTGACCCGCGCCGAACTGGACGCGTTTTCGCTAGAGAGCCATCGTCGCGCCATTCAGGCAATCGACGAGGGGCGTTTTGACAGCCAGATCACGTCGGTTGATCTCGATGCCTGGCGCGAGAAGAGCGATGCCGCGCCGAGCGGTGTTGTGCTGACGAAGGACGAAACGCCCCGTCGTGACACGACGTTGGAGCGGCTGTCTGGTTTGAAGACCGTGTTCCGTCCTGAAGGTGGTCGTGTGACCGCCGGCAATTCGTCGCAGATTTCCGATGGTGCTGCGGCCCTGTTGCTGATGTCCGCCGATAAGGCCAAGGAGCTTGGCCTCAAGCCGCGCGCGCGGATCCGCATGGCGACGGTGGTGGGCTCTGACCCCACGCTGATGCTGACTGGCCCGATTGGTGCGACCCGCAAGATTCTCGCCAAGACCGGCCTGACCACCGCGGATGTCGATATCTTCGAGGTGAACGAGGCCTTCGCTCCCGTGCCGATGGTATGGATGAAGGAACTCGGCGTTTCGCATGAGAAACTGAACGTCAATGGTGGCGCGGTGGCGCTTGGCCATCCGCTTGGAGCCAGCGGCGCGCGCATCATGACCACGATGCTCAATGAACTTGAGCGGCGCGGTGGCACTTTTGCGATGCAATCGATCTGCTGCGCTGGCGGCCTTGGCACGGCGACGCTGCTCGAGCGGCTGAACTAAGTTTCCGACAGTTCTCCCTGCGCGGCATCGTGTGCCGGTTCTGGCGACGATGCCGCGCAGGGAGAACTTTGATTCTATGACGGCGCCCTGGCGCATCTAAAGGGAGATTCGAACGTGACAGCTTGGAAACTTTACGATTGGCCGTTCTTCGATAAAAACCATCAGCGTCTCGGTGAGCAACTCATCGAATGGACGCCGACCCTGCATAGCGGCCACGGTCTGACAACACTTGAGCAGGAAGCGCGCTTCCTCGCGCGCGAGTTTGGCAAAGCCGGGCTGCTTGACTATGTGGTGTTGCCGGAAGGCGGCAAGTTCGATGTCCGTGCGCTGTGCATCGTGCGTGAATTCCTCGGCTTCGAACACATCCCGGCCGACTCGGTCTATGCGATGCAGGGCCTCGGCACCGCGGCGCTACAATTTCACGGTTCGGAGGAAT
>CANJOG010000008.1 GCA_947475475.1 Acetobacteraceae bacterium | reverse complement strand
TTTCGGTTATTTCTTCGACGTTGGAAAGAATGTTCGCCAGAGCGCCCGCTTGGCAGTTACCATAAATAATGAGGCGGCCCATAGTATCTCAACCTACCTTGCGAAGAATGACATCGAGCAAATCGCCGACCTTATCAAGATCAAGGACGTCTTCCGGGGAGAATTGAAAATCGAACTCCATTTCAATGTCCATCAATAAGACGGCGTGTGCAATGGAATCCCAACCGGCAACTTGGTCGGCCGTGGTTTCCCGAGTGACCCGCAATTCGGGCAGATCGAAATGGGTTCGAATGACATTGGCTAGCCGGTCCATAACCTCATCGGTCATTGCGCATTTCCTAAGTGGGAAGTTTCATTCTGCATAAGCTTTCTTATGCTCGATACGCGACTGATCTTTCCGCTCGACGATTTAACCAGCGTCCCACGATTCAGAAGCATGACATTGGTTGGCCGGACTTCTGATATTGCGAACACGGTCATGCGGATTTCAGATTGCAGGGTGTCATCTGGCTTGGCGGCATCGAAATCACGTTCAGCGGCCACGAATAATTTCGTCGATCCTGAAACGTCGTCGAATTGCGACCAGACCAGATTGCGGCCCGCGGCGATCCCGAGAATGTCATTGAGTGCCTGCTCTATCTCATGCGCCATTAGCTTCTTGCCGTTGATGTTCAAAACATCATCCGTACGGCCCACGACGAATATCTCACCGTCCTCCCAAAAGCCTAGATCGCCGGTATGGTACCAACCATTCCGGAGCCTTTGTGACGTCACTTCCGGCAGGCGCAGATATTCCGACAGCAGGAATTTTCCGCCGACGACAATTTCCGCCGGCTCTCCATCTTGTTCACCGGCATCGCCTATTTTCACCTCGACCCCTTCGATCGGCATACCGGAAGAGAGATAGCCAGACCATGCAGGATGACGCGAACGGCGCACCGGATCGGCGGGGTGAGTTTGCGTCACAGCAAAAACGTTCTCAGCCATGGCATAACTGGTTTGGAGTGTGTTCTCACGGATACCGCAACCACCAAAGCGTTTCAAAAAGATATCAAATGCGGCGGCGCGGCAGGGTTCGGAGCAATTGACGAACAGGCGCATTGAAGAAAGATCCCAATTGCGCGAAGGATGGGCAAGCCGCGTGATATGATGGAAGGCAAAATTAGGGAGCCAGCACAATGTCGCGCGATGCTTTTCGATCTTATCAAGTAAGATCGTCGGGCTCGACACCCACTCAAGTGCATCGACGCTCACGATAGGAAGGCCAAGAATCATGGGCATCAGAAAAGATGTAATCAGACCCATGTCATGATAGAGCGGCAGCCAGCTTGCAATCACATCCTGGTCGGTAATGCCGATTGACTTGCTGTAGGAAGCAACTTGTCCCAGGACCGCCTCATGAGTTAGGCTGACGCCCTTCTTATGTCCGGTGGTGCCCGAGCTATGCTGCACAAATGCAATGGCATGTAACGAGGGGGCGGGAAGTGCCTCAAAATTTTCCGAACTGGCCGACGTCGATACCATATCCGCGTCGATCAACGCGCAAGAGCGTTGGCTGAACAATGCAGCCGTCGTTGGAGAGACGATGACGCAATTTGGATCAAGACGGTCAAGCAAGGTATTCAGGCCGGCCAAAAACAGAGTGTGGTCCTGCTTACGGGTGGCCGGGGAAAAGAAGGTTGGGACGGCGCCGGCTAAGATCGCACCGATGAAACTGGTGTATAGCTGGAGGCGATGTTCCAGAATGATCGGGACAATCTGCCCAGGTTGAACTGACAGTTCGCGCAGATGACGCGCAAACCGGCGGGCCTCATTGAGGACATCGGCGACGGTCAGCGTCGTGCAACGGCCGCGCTGGTAGAAATGGCAAAAAATGGAAGAGGGGGAAGACTCTGCACGCCGTACGAAGTCATGAATGATGCTCATCACATTCGTCGCTCACGGGGCTACATTCCGCCTAATGACAGTTGCTACGATTGGCAAGAAACCGTCAACTGAAATTACAGAAGCAGAACAGATTCCGTTGGTAGCGGCGGACGGATTTGAACCGCCGACCAAGGGATTATGATTCCCCTGCTCTACCGCTGAGCTACGCCGCCACCGAACGGAGGCGGCGAGATAGCGCCGCACGGCCCCCACGTCAACAGAGGCGGGCTCTCAATGCGTTGCTGGCACGTCATCGCGCAGGATGAAGCCGCCACCAAGCACGCGATCGCCGTCATAAAACACGCAGGCCTGTCCCGGCGCCGCAGAAGCCGGGGCGTCCAGTCTCACGCTCACGCCGCCATCGGCTGAGCGCACGATGCGCGCCGGGCGCGGCGTCTCGCCGGCGCGCAGCTTTACCGTGCAGGCGCGCTCGACCTCTGGCGGGGTGCTGAGCCAGTTCAGGTTGCGTAGGCGCAGTTCTGTCCGCCCGGTGCCGCGTGGCCCCACCACGATGCGCCGTGTGCCTGGCTCAATCGAGACCACCTGCTGGCGCTGTCCGCCGCGCTCGGCGGCAGGGCCAAGCCGCTTGGTCTGGCCCACGGTGAAATTCACGATCCCCTGGTGGCGCGCTAGCACGGCGCCGCTGGCATCGACAATCTCGCCAGGCTCTGCGGCCTCTGGGCGCAGCTTCGCCACGACATCCGCATAGGAGCCCTGCGGCACAAAGCAGATATCCTGGCTGTCCGGCTTTTCGGCGACGAGCAGGCCCAGCCGCGCGGCCTCGGCGCGCACGGCGGCCTTGTCCGGCATGTCGCCCAATGGAAAGCGCGTGAATTCGAGCTGGTCGCGCGTGGTGGCGAACAGGAACCAGCTCTGGTCGCGCGTGGTATCGCGCGCACGATGCAGTTCCGGCCCGTCCGCACCCTCGATCCGGCGCACATAGTGGCCGGTCGCCATCGCCTCGGCGCCCAGCTCGCGCGCCAGGCCGAGCAGATCGGTGAACTTGACGCTCTGGTTGCAGGAAATGCAGGGCACCGGCGTCTCCCCGCGCGCATAGCTATCGGCGAAATCGGCAATCACCGCATCGGCAAAGCGTTTTTCGGCATCGATGACGTAATGCGGAAAGCCCAGCCGGTCGGCGACCGTCTTGGCGTCGTAGATGTCCTGCCCGGCGCAGCATGCACCCTTGCGGCCCACGGCAACGCCATGATCGTAAAGCTGGAGGGTGACGCCAATGACGTCATGGCCCTGCTCACGCAGGAGGCCCGCCACCACGCTGCTGTCCACGCCACCAGACATGGCGACAACGATACGTTTAGGTGGGGGGCGCATGGTGGCCCAGGAACTACTTCTTCTGGTGGTTGCGCACGCCCGCGGGCAGCTTGACGGTCAGCCCGTCCAGCTCCTCGCGGATGATGATCTGGCAGCCAAGGCGCGAGGTTTCCTGCAGGCCGAAAGCGAGGTCGAGCATGTCTTCCTCATCCTCGGTCGGCGTCTCCAGCTTCTCGAACCAGGTCTTGTCGACGACGACATGGCAGGTCGAGCAGGCCAGCGAGCCTTCGCAGGCGCCTTCCAGGTCGATGTCATTGGCATGCGCGATTTCGAGCACGGAGAGGCCGAGCGGCGCGTCAACTTCGCGCCGGGAGCCGTCGCGCTCGATAAATACCATCTTGGGCATTGTGCGGTGTCAGGCCTTGTCCAGGAGCGTCCGCCAGGCACTGATCAAAGCCTCGGCGGCACGGTCGATTTCCGGGGCGGAGGTAAAGCGTCCGATCCCAATTCGCAAGGTCTGGCCTGCACGCGCAGGGGAGAGCCCCATCGCGCGCAGCACATAGGACGGCTCGATCGCCGCCGAGGAACAGGCAGAGCCGGTGGAAATGCAGAGATCGGGGCAGGCGCGGATCAGCTCCTGCGCGCTCACACCGGGGAAGGTCAGGTTGAGATTGCCGGCAATGCGCCGCTCAGCCGAGCCATTCAGCACCAGCCCCTCTACCCCGGTCCGCAGTTTTGCCAGCAGCTCATCGCGCAAAGTGCCGATCCGTGCAGATTCCTCAGCCATTTCCGCCACCGCGAGCCGCGCCGCCTCGCCCAGCCCCACAATCAGCGCCGTGGGCAGCGTTCCGGCCCGCAATCCGCGCTCCTGGCTGCCGCCGGTCAGCAGCGGATGCAGCCGCACCCGCGGTTTGCGCCGGACCCAGAGCGCGCCGATGCCCTTAGGTCCGTACATCTTGTGGCCACTCAGCGAGAGCAGGTCCGTATCGGCCAGCGAGACCGGAATCTTCCCCGCCGCCTGCGCCGCATCGCAATGAAACAGCGCCCCAGAAGCGCGCGCCATGGCGCCAAGGGCGGCGACATCCTGGATCACGCCGGTCTCGTTATTCACCGCCATGACACTGACCAACAGCGTCGGCACAAGCAGCGCTTCCGCCAGCAAAGCCTGATTGAGCAGCCCGTCCGCCCCAACGGGCACCACCACCGTCTCGAAGCCGGACCAGGCGAGGTCCGCACAGCTCTCGAGCACGCATTTATGTTCGGTAGCGACGGTGACGATCCGCCGCCGCGTATCGCCGAAGCGCAGTGCATGGAAGGCCGCGCCCTTGATGGCGAGGTTGTTCGCCTCGGTCGCCCCAGAGGTGAAGATGATCTCGCGCGAGTCGGCGCCCAGCAGGGCGGCGACCTGACCCCGCGCCGCCTCCACCGCCGCTTCGGCCTCATGCCCCATGGCATGTTCGGCGCTATGCGGATTGCCGAAACGCTCGCTGAAAAACGGCAGCATTGCCGCGACCACGCGCGGATCGCAGCGTGTGGTTGCCTGGTTGTCGAGATAGATGCGCGGCGCCTCAGGCGGCATGGCGGGCCAGCCTCCCGGCCATCGCTGCATAGGCCTCGGCAAAGGACCGCGCCTCGGCCTCGGTGGCGTTCCAGGGCAGGGACACCCGGATGGCGCAGCCGGACAAATTCTCCAGCCCCATCGCATCCAGCACATGGCTGCGCGCCACCTTGCCGGACGAACAGGCCGCCCCGGCTGAGACCGCAAAGCCGGCCAGATCGAGCGCAATCACCTGCGTATCGGACCGCACACCGGGCAGAGCGAGGCAGGTGGTATTCGCCAGCCGGGCCGCCCCCGCCCCGCAGGCCACCGCCGCGGCGTCAGTGGCTGCCGCCTCGATCATGTCCCGCATGCCGGCCAGGACTTCCGCCTCACCCGGCGCCGCCTCCGCCGCCGCCATGGCAGCAATCGCCGGCAAAGGCGGCGTGCCCCCGCGCCGTCCGCGCTCCTGCCCGCCACCGCCGATCAGCGGCGGCAGAGTGACGCCCGGCGCCAGCAGCAACGCGCCCGCACCCTTCAACCCGCCCATCTTGTGCCCCGAAATCGCCATGGAGGCCGCCCCGAGCGCCGCAATATCCGCCCCGATCCGCCCCGCCGCCTGCACCGCATCGACATGCAGCAGCGCCCCATAGGCCAGGCAAATCGCCGCGGCCTCGGCCACGGGCTGGATCACCCCGGTCTCGTTATTGGCCAGCATCAGGCAGACCAGCGCCGGCCCGCCATTGGCGAGCGCCGTATCCAGCCCGGCCAGATCCAGCACGCCATGACGGTCAACCGCCAGGCTCTGCCCGTCCCGGCAGGCAGTTCGGACGCAATCATGCTCGATAGCCGAAAACAGCTTCCGGCGGCCCGCACCCAGCCCGGCAATTGCCAGCGCATTGGCCTCGGTGCCGCCGGAGGTGAAGACCACATCCTCGATCCCGGCGCCGAACCTGCGGGCAATCCGCGCGCGCGAGTCCTCAAGGATACGCCGCGCCGCCCGGCCGGCGCCGTGGATGGAGGAGGGATTGCCCGGCTCATCCATCGCGGACATCGCTGCCGCCCGCGCCACAGGCCGCAGCGTCTCGCTGGCATTGGCGTCGAGATAGATCATACACGCATCGCCCGCATCTGTGGCCTATTCAGCGGCTTGCGGCTTGCGGGAAGGTTCGGTGTCGCCGGCGCAGAGCGGCAGCACGGCCCGCCCGGCCACATGTCCCTGCAGCACATCGCGCAGTGTGACTCCGCTGAGGAAAAGGCCGATCTGGCGGGACAATTCATGCCAGAGATCATGCGTCCGGCAGCGCAGGAAGCTGCCATCCTCGGCCTGGATGCAGCCGCCATCCTCGTGGCTGCAGCGCGTCGCCTGCAACGGCTCCTCCACCGCATCGACGATGCAGCCGATGCTGACCTCCTCGCAGGCCCGCGCCAGGCGGTAGCCGCCGCCCGGCCCACGCACCGAGGTGACGATGCCGGCGCGGCGTAGCCGGCCGAAAAGCTGTTCCAGATAGGGCAGGCTCAGCCGTTGTGCGCTGGCGATTTCGGCCAGCGTGATCGGGCGGGTACAGCCATCCTCACGCCCGGCGAGGTG
The DNA here is from genome assembly GCA_947475475.1 of Acetobacteraceae bacterium. GTDB lineage: Bacteria > Pseudomonadota > Alphaproteobacteria > Acetobacterales > Acetobacteraceae > CANJOG01. Next base: position 9,900 of record CANJOG010000008.1, on the reverse strand, counting down.
AACGAGGGCCATCACCGCATACCGGCCCCGCGTGGTGAGCTGCACCGGCCCGACCCTCACTCGGCTGCCGGCTGGCGCAGATGGCGTGCCACCCGGAGCTCCAGCTCGGTCAATACGGTGCGCAGGCCTTCCAGATCGCGCATCAGCGGGTCCAGCACCTCGTCGCAGGGTGTGCCATAGGCATCGAAATCGGGGCGCGGCTGATGCCGGTCAATCGGGCGGGCAGGGATGCCAACCACCGTCACACCGGCGGGAACCGCCTGCACCACCACCGCATTGGCGCCCACCCGGGCATTGGCGCCGATGATGATGGCACCCAAAATCTTCGCCCCGGCACCAACAATCACCCCGTCCTGCAGGGTCGGATGCCGCTTGCCTTTGTTGCTGCTGGTCCCGCCAAGGGTCACCTGATGGTAGAGATAGACGTCATCGCCGATCTCCGCCGTCTCGCCGATCACCACGCCCATGCCGTGGTCGATGACCAGGCGGCGGCCGATCCGCGCGCCGGGATGGATTTCGATTCCGGTAAGGAATCGAGAGAGATGCGAGACAAGCCTCGCAAGAAGCTTGAATTTTCTGGCCCACAGGGCGTGCGCAACCCGGTGGAACAGGCTGGCATGCAGCCCCGGATAACACAGCAAAACCTCGAGGTTGCTCCGCGCCGCGGGATCGCGTTCGCGGTAGCTGCGGACAGACTCACGCAAAAACATGAAGGCCATGCGTCATTTCCGTATGAAAACCGCTATCGGTCCAAGTATAGTCCGCACGCCCCGGACCAAGTGTTCTAAGGTCCGCCGGCAACTTGCGGAGGGAATGTTCATCGGGAGCACTCAGGCTGGCGCCGCCGGATTTCATCGGGGCGTCGGGGCTGAAGTAAGCTTATCCGACCAGAACAGTCAAGAATTGGAGACAGGCCGGACGCACGGTTGTCGAGGACGCACGCTTGTCGAGACTGGGTGGCGGTTCCATGTGAGGCTCTGCTGCGAGCCCCGACGAGCCGCCGGAGTGCTGAGCCAGAAAGTTTTCACCCGGCCCATCTTGGGTTTTAAGGAATGGATTTCGGAACGCCATGCCCGAAGTAATGTTTGCCGGACCTGACGGCCGGCTCGAAGGCCGCTACCACCACTCCAAGGAAGCCGGCGCGCCATTGGCGCTGGTTCTGCATCCGCACCCGTTGCACGGCGGGACGATGAATAATCGTATCACCTACACAATGTATCAGAGCTTCCAGAAGCTCGGCTTTTCGGTGATGCGCTTCAATTTCCGCGGCGTGGGCCGCAGCCAGGGCCGCTATGATGGCGGCATCGGTGAAATCGGCGATGCGGCCGCCGCGCTGGACTGGATGCAGATGGTCAACCCGAATTCGGGCGGCCTCTGGATTGCCGGTTATTCCTTCGGCGCCTTTGTCGGCATGCAATTGCTCATGCGCCGTCCGGAAATCTCCGGCTGGGTGAGCGTTGCCCCGCCGGCGAATCATTACGACTTCGGCTTCCTCGCCCCCTGCCCCTGCGGCGGCCTGATGATCCATGGCGATACGGACGAGCTGGTTCCCGAACCCGCCGTGCGCAAGCTGGTCGACAAACTGAACACCCAGAAGGGCGTCCATGTCGATTACCGGATCTTCCCGGGCGCTGACCACGTCTTCGCCGCCCATGCTGATGGCGTGGCGGAAGCCATGGAAGACCATGTCGGCAAGGCCATGGCCCGCCGCCAGATGGCGCTCGCCGCCGACTGAGGTTTTTCGGATTGAGTTGAAAAAGGCCGGTCCTTCGCGGGACCGGCCTTTTTGTTTGTGGACCGCGTAGGGTTGGCTGAAGCCCACCCAACAAATTCACAGCGGCCGGCAAACCTCACGCAACCACGCCGCAACATCGTCCGGCACATGGCCCGCCACGTCGCGCACCACGCGCGCATGATACGCATCAAGCCACGCGCGCTCCTCCGCACTCAACAGCGCCACATGGATCAACTGCCGGTCAAACGGCGCCAGCGTCAGTGGCTCGAAGCGGTAGAATTCCCGATCCGCACCCGGAAACTCAGCCTTCTGCACCAGCAGAAGATTCTCCAGCCGGATGCCATAGGCGCCAGGCAGATAGAATCCCGGCTCATTCGACAGGATCATCCCCGGCTCCAGCGGCACCATCTTCGACGCGCGCGAAATACTCGCCGGGCCCTCATGCACGGAGAGGAAGCTGCCGACGCCATGGCCGGTGCCATGGTCGTAATCCAGCCCGATCCGCCACAATGCCTGCCGGGCAAAACTGTCGAGATGCGGGCCGGCCACGCCTTTCGGAAAAACCACGCTGGTGAGCGCGATATTGCCCTTCAGCACGCGGGTGAAGCGTTCGCGGATATCCGCCGGCGCCGGACCTGGACCGGTCCAGACTGTGCGGGTGATATCGGTGGTTGCATCGTCATACTGGCCGCCGGAATCGATCAGATAGACCTCATTCGGCTTGATCGCCCGGTTGCTCTCCGGCATGGCGCGGTAATGGATGATCGCGCCATGCTCGCCGGCGCCGGAAATCGCCGGGAAGCTCTCATCGCGGAACAGATCCAGCGCCTGGCGGAAGCCGAGCAGCGTGTCCGCGGCGCCCATCTCATCCAGCCCACCCTTCGGCGCCTCGGTGGCGATGAAGTGCAGATACCGCGCCATCGCAATCGCATCGCGCCGATGCGCGGCCCGCGCGCCCTCCTGTTCGGTGGCGTTCTTGCGCGCTTTCGGCAGCAGGCACGGGTCAGGCTCGGCCACCACACTCGCCCCAGAAGCTTCCAGCGTGCGGGCAAACCAGCTCGGGCTGCCCGCGCCATCGACGCGCACACGCTTGCCGCCAAGTGTCGCAAGTTCGTCGGGCAATGCCGTGCGCGGCAGGCAGCGCACCTCGGCACCGAGGAAATCGCGTGTCTCCGCCGGCAATTTCGCCGGGTCCATGAACAGCGAACACCGCCCATCGGCATAGGCAAGCGCGAAACCGAGCACAAACGGCGTGAAGGGCACGTCCGCGCCACGAATATTGAGCAGCCAGCAGACTGAGGCCGGATCGGTCAGCACCACGGCATCCTGCTTGGCATCCGCGAGAATCTTGCCGATCTCCGACCGCTTCTCCGCCGAACTCTTGCCGGTAAAGCCAATCCCATGCGGCCGTGCGGCACCCAGCGGCGGGGCAGGGCGGTCGGTCCAGATCTGATCGACCGGATTGCGCTCCAGGGCCACCATTACCAGGCCCTTATCGGCGAAGCCCTTCACCCCATCGGCACTGATCAGCCAGGGATCATAGCCAATGCGCGCGCCGGGCGCCGTCTCGGCCAGCCAGGCGGCGGGCGGCTCCTTAATACTGTGATGGCGTTCCCACACCGTACCATCGGTCTGCTCTTCGAGTTGCAGCGTGTAGCGCCCATCGGAGAACACCGCCGCGCGGTCCATCAGCATCACGGCCATGCCGGCGCTGCCCGTGAATCCGGTCAGCCAGGCCAGACGCTCGGCGGATTCCGGCACATATTCGCCTAAGTGCTCATCGGCGCGCGGCACCACGAACCCATTCACCCCGGCCTCGCGCAAGGCGGCGCGCAGGCGGGTGGCCCGGTCGAGGGCGAGATTGTCCATCACATTCATCGCTGTGCATCCATCCAGATCGGCCGAGCCACCAATCTGGCGCTGCCACCACGATTATCCAAGGCTTTTAGAAGGGTTTGCGCAGAACCATTGCCGACCACGCCCCCTCGCGCAGCACGCGCTCCAGCACGAGGCCCTGGCGCGCATGGGCGGCCAGAACCATCCGCACCTGGGTGTTCAGCAGCCCCGCCAGGATTACCGTGCCGCCCGGTGCGAGATTCAGCGCCAGGTCGCGGGCCATCTTGCACAGCGGGCGGGCCAGAATATTGGCAAACACCAGGTCATATGGCCCCTGCGTGCTCAGCACCGGTGCGTGCCAGCCATCGGCCAGCACCGGCCTGATCAGGTTGGAGACACCATTCAGCGCCGCATTCTCCCGCGTCGTCCGCACCGACCAGGGATCGATATCGGAGGCAATCACCGGCCGGTTGAGCAGCAGCGCCGCTCCAATGGCGAGAATGCCGGACCCGGTGCCGAGATCGAGAATCTTTTCCGGCTTGCGATAGGCCATCATCTCGAATCCGCGCAGACAGCCGCGCGTCGAGCCATGCTCGCCGGAGCCAAAAGCCACACCGGCATCGAGCACGATGGTCAGCCGCCCCGGAGTCAGTGGGCCGGCCAGATGCGTGCCGCGAATGGCGAAGCGTTCGCCGATCAACTGCTCGGGAAAATTCGACGCCGTGCGGGCCAGCCAGCCCTCGGCCTCGGTCGAGGCGCGCTGCAACGGGGCAGACACACCGCTGATCGCCTCGGCAATCATCAGCGCCGCGGCGAGTTCCGCCTCATCGACCCCAGTTTCCTTCACACCTTCGATGCGCCAGACCCGCCTGTCCTCATCGAGGAAAAATCCCACCGTGGTGCAGGCGGAGCAGAGCGCCGCCTCATAGGCTTCCATGGCGTCTTCCGGCACCTCGACCCAGATGGTCTCAAGGGCGGTGGCTTCACGATGGCGCATCAGGACTTCTTTTCCACGAAACGGTCGAGCACGCGTTTGCTGCCGGCCTTGTCGAAATCGATATCGAGCTTGTCATCATCCACGGCGCGCACAGTGCCGTAGCCGAATTTCTGATGGAACACGCGGCTGCCTTTAGGAATCGCATCCTGGCGCGCCGGACGCGCCGGCTGCTCCCAGGCCTCGATCGTGCGCACCGGGCGCTGGAATGGAGCTGGGAATTTCGATTCCGAAAATCCCCGCGCCGCGCCGCCCATTTGCGAAAATCCGGACGACGCCCCAATCATCCGCTCCCGCCCGATCGCGCTGCCGCCGGCACGCTGGACGTGTTCTTCCGGCAATTCGTCGATGAAGCGGCTGGGAATGCAGCTTTGCCAATTCGCATAGATACGGCGATTGGCGGCATGGCTGACAATGGCGCGCTTGCGGGCCCGCGTCAGCCCGACATAGGCAAGCCGCCGCTCTTCCTCCAACCCCTTATTGCCGCTCTCATCCATGGACCGCTGGCTGGGGAACAGACCCTCCTCCCAGCCAGGCAGGAACACGTTGTCGAATTCTAGCCCCTTCGCAGCGTGCAGCGTCATCAGGCTGACACGGTCGGTATCCCCGCTCTCTTCGGCTTCCATCACCAGGGCGATATGCTCGAGGAAGCCGCCCAGCGTTTCAAACTCCGCCAACGCGCGCAGCAATTCCTTCAAATTCTCCAGCCGCCCCGGCGCATCGGGCGATTTGTCCTGCTTCCACATGTCGATATAGCCGCTCTCATCAAGCAGCGTTGCCGTTGTCTCGACATGGCCCTCGCGCTCCAGCATCTCCCGCCAGCGCGCGATGCCCTGAAGCAGACCGGCGAGCCCTTCCTGCGCCTTGCCACGCAGCCCGCGCGTCGAGACCAGTTCATAGGCCGCCATGGCGAGGGGAATATTCTTCGCCCGCGAAATTTCATGGATCGATTGCAACGCCACATTGCCGATACCACGCCGCGGCACATTGATGATGCGCTCGAACGCCAGGTCATCGGCCGGCTGGTTCACCAGGCGCAGATAGGCAATGGCATCACGGATTTCGGCCCGCTCGTAGAAGCGCAGCCCACCCACCACGCGATAGGGAATCCCCGTCGTGATCAGCCGCTCTTCAAACGCGCGCGTCTGCGCACCGGTGCGCACCAGCACCGCCATCTCCGACAGTGCCTCGCCATCGCGGCGATACTGCTCCATCCGCGCGCAGACGGTGCGCGCCTCCTCATCCGAATCCCACAAGCCCAGGACGCCGATCTTCTCGCCCTCTTGACCATTCCCACCCGTCCGCAGCGTCTTGCCGAGCCGGCCTTCATTGTGCGCGATCAGCGCCGAGGCAGCGGCGAGAATAGTCGAGGTGGAGCGGTAATTCGCCTCCAGCCGGATGATCCGCGCGCCGGCAAAATCGCGTTCAAACCGCAGGATGTTCTCGATCTCGGCACCGCGCCAGGAATAGATGCTCTGATCGTCATCGCCGACGCAGCAGATATTGTGATGCGACTGCGCCAGCAGCCGCAGCCAGAGATACTGCACCAGATTGGTGTCCTGGTACTCGTCCACCATGATGTAGCGGAACATCCGGTGGTATTGCGCCAGAACTTCCGGATGATTGCGCAGCAATTCCGTCGTCAGCATCGCCAGATCGCCGAAATCCGTCGCATTCAGCGACTTCAGCCGCGCTTGATACGCCGCATACAGCGTGCGCGCCGCGCCATTGGCGAATTCGACATCTTCGGCCGCCGTCAGCCGCTCCGGCGGCAGGCCGCGATCCTTCCACCGCTGGATGATCGCCGACAGCGTCGCGGGCGTCCATTTCTTGGTGTCGATCCGGGCCGCTTCCATGATCTGCTTGATCACGCGGATCTGGTCGTCGGTATCGAGAATCGTGAAGCTCGATGTCAGCCCCATCAGCTCCGCATGGCGCCGCAGCATCCGCGCGCCGAGTGCGTGAAAGGTGCCGAGCCACAACCCTTCCGCCGGACGGCCCAGGATCGCGCCAACACGCTCGCGCATCTCGCGCGCCGCCTTGTTGGTGAAGGTGACGGCGAGCACCTGGTTCGGAAACGCCTTGCCGGCCATCAGCAGATGCGCAAAGCGCGTGGTCAGCACGCGCGTCTTGCCCGTGCCGGCACCAGCCAGCACTAGCAGCGGCCCATCCAGCGTTTCCACCGCATCGCGCTGCTCGGCGTTCAGCCTTTGCAGATACTCGGTCATGGCGCGTGCCGGATCATCCGGCGCTGGCCGTCCCTGGGGACGCGGGCCGCACACCGAGAATATGCGCGATCGCGTAGGTCAGGTCCGGCCGGTTCAGCGTGTAGAAATGGAACTCGTCGATCCCGTTGGCCTGCAACAGCCGGACTTGTTCGGCAGCCGCGAAAGCGGCGACCATGCGGCGCGTCTCGGCGTCATCGTCCAGCCCTTCGAACAGCTTCTCCAGCCAGTGCGGCACGCTGGCGCCGCACATATCGGAGAACTTCTTCGCCTGGGCGAAATTCGACACCGGCATGATGCCCGGCACCACCGGCGCGGTGATCCCGGCCGCGCCACAGCGATCGAGGAAGCGCAGGAACAGCTCCGGGTCGAAGAAATACTGGCTGATCGCCCGCGTCGCCCCGGCATCGAGCTTGCGCTTGAGCGTATCCAGATCGTCCTGAGGGGAGAGCGCTGTCGGATGCGTCTCTGGATAGGCGGCGACCGAGATTTCGAAATCGCCGATTCGCCGCAGTCCCGCCACGAGATCCGCGGCGTAAGCATAGCCGCCCGGATGCGGTGCATAACTCGCCCCCGGAGGAGCATCGCCGCGTAGCGCCACGATATGCCGCACCCCGGCTTCCCAATAGGAACGCGCCACCGCATCGACTTCTTCGCGCGTAGCGCCGACGCAGGTCAGATGCGCCGCTGGCGTCAGACTGGTCTCGGCCACGATGCGCGCCACAGTCGCATGGGTGCGCGCCTGGGTGGTACCGCCGGCGCCGTAAGTTACTGACACAAAACGGGGTTGCAGCGGCTCCAGGCGCCGGATGCAGGCCCAGAGCTGGGTCTCCAGCGCCTCCGTCCGGGGCGGGAAGAACTCGAAGGACAGCAGCGGGGCCGGCAGGCTTGCATCGCGGATAGGCAACCCTGAGACGCGCGGATTGTTAAGCCAGCGTTCCAGTGTGTGCGTACGTGCCTGATCGGTGGCTTGGGCGGAGTTCGGTATCTCGTTCATACTTCAGCTTTTGCCATAGCTTCCCGCATGTGCAAGCGTATGATCTTGCTGTCTGCCCGGCTGATCCGTCCAGTCTCATCCAAGGTCTCTGAATTGTCAGGTCCAGGAAGGCGTTCGGCCCGTATATCTGTTTCGGCGGGCCATCGCGCCCGACCTTACCGAGGATCACGATGCGTCTGCCCCCGTTTCGCCCCCTGCATCTGTTGGCAGCACTCCTGCTCGCCACCCCTTTGCTACAGGGTTGCGCGACTCCGCCGCCGGCCGATGACAAGGAAGCGATGGAGGAATTCCGCCAGACCAATGATCCGGCGGAGCCGACCAACCGGGCGATCTATGCGGTGAATAACGCGCTGGATGTCATGATCCTGGAGCCCGCCGCCCGCGCCTATCGCGGCCTGACGCCGGCGCCGGTGCGCAGCTCGGTGCATAACATTCTGAGCAATCTCGGCAGCCCGGTGCGTCTGGCCGCCGACATGGCCCAGGGCAAGCCCCGTCTGGCTGGCGACACGCTCATGCGCATGGTCATCAACACCACGGTCGGCCTGGGCGGCGTCTTCGATGTCGCCACCGATTGGGGTTACCCGCATCATGACAATGGTGCCGGAACCACGCTCGCCGTCTGGGGCATGGAAGAAGGTCCCTATCTCGTCCTGCCCATCTTCGGCCCGAGCAATCCGCGCGACACCGGCGGGTTCCTGACCGATATGGCGCTGGACCCGTTCACCTACACCTCGGGGCCGAGCTGGAGCATCTTCAGCTATTCCCGCATCGGCGCCACGGCGCTGGATGAGCGCGAACGCCATATCGACGATGTGGACCAGATCCGGAAACAGGCGCTCGATTCCTACGCCACCTTCCGCAGCCTCTACCGCCAGCACCGGGCTGCCGAGATTGCCCGTGCGCGGATGGGCGACAAGTCCTGGACCAAACCCGCCTGGTTTGCGCCTTCGCGCTGACGTAATCACCAATTAGGGAAATGCGTGCAGAACGGACGCATCCCGGCGCAGCCGCCAGCTTCGCCCTGACTGTCCCACCGTCTTTCCGACCGCTCTCCAGGAGCTCGCAACATGCTCAGTCGCCGCCAGATCCTGACCGCCATGCTCGCCGCCTCCGCCGCACTGGCGCTGCCGCGTCTGGGATTCGCCCAATCCGTCGCGGGGCCGGATGCGGTCCGTCAGGCGACCGACTTCGTTGGCGGCGTGACCGGTAAGCTGGTCGGCATCGTCAATGGCGGGGCGGCGCTCGCTGAAAAGCAGCGCGCGCTCCAGGCCATCGTCGATGCCTCCGTCGCGGTGGACGATGTCGCCCGCTTCTGCCTGGGCCGCTTCTGGCGCATCGCCACGCCCGAACAGCAGAAGGACTATCTGCGCCTGTTCCGTGAGGTGCTCACCACCAATATCACCGGCCGAGTCGGCGATTATGCCGGGGTGAAGCTGACGCTCAGCCGCTCGCAGCCGCGCGAGGACGGGGTAATGGTCGGCACCACGCTGGAGCGGCCGAATGCGCCGGCAAGCCCGGTCGACTGGCTGGTCGAAATCGGCGCCGGCGGCCCCAAAATCGTCGACGTCATCGCCGAGGGCACCAGCCTGCGGCTGACCCAGCGCAGCGACTATGCCAGCTTCATCGCCCGCAATGGCAACAACGTGCAGGCGCTGATCGATGCCATGAAGCAGCAGGCCAGTCGCTGATCCCCAACATTTGACGCCTCACCCCCGGTCTTCCCCCTATTTGCCATGGCCGCTGGTCAGGGTAAGAGAGGGGTGGAACCGTCTTGCCGCCACTCACACGAGAGAAACAATGAAGATCAAGGTCGATCGCACCATCTGCGCTGGTCACGCCCTTTGCGCCGCCCGCGCCCCGGACCTCTATTCGCTGGACGATGACGGCTTCTGCAATGCCGACGAAGTGCAGGTGCCCGCCGGCCGCGAGGAAGCCGCCCGCCTCGGCGCCGCGGTTTGCCCGGAAAAGGCCATCACGCTGCACGATTGATCCGGCTCCGGCACCCGCCGGGCGCCTCGGCTGAGGAAGGGGCATGTTCCGCGCTAGGCGGGACGTGCCCTTTTCCGTGTCTACCGAACGCTTTCATAAATCAGCATCGTATAGCCATCGCGCA